>NZ_SMKK01000092.1 GCF_004348425.1 Actinomadura sp. 7K507 | reverse complement strand
GTTCCCCACCCCGTAAGGAGGACGCGGTGCACCTGTCGAAGCTCGCGGAGCGGCATCCCGGCAAGCCCGCGGTGATCGATGCGGCGACCGGCGCGGTCACCACCTACCGTGAGCTGGACGAGGCGTCCCTGCGCCTCGCCCGGCTGCTGGCCGACCGCGGACTGGAACCCGGCGACCACGCGGCCCTGTTCATGGACAACGATCCCGGCTACTTCGTGGCCGCCTGGGCCTGCCAGCGGTCGGGCCTGTACTGGACGCCGGTCAACCACCATCTGACCGCCGACGAGGCCGCCTACATCGTCCGCGACTGCGGCGCGCGGGCGCTCATCGCGTCCGGCACGCTGGGCGGCGCGGCCTGGGAGATCGCGGCCGCCGCGCCGGACCTCCGGGTACGGCTCATCAACGGGGACGCGGACCCGCCCGAGGGCTTCGAAAACCTGGCGGAGGCGACGGCCCTGTTCCCCGGCGGCGAACGGCAGGGGGAGCGCGAGGGCTACTACATGTTCTACTCGTCCGGGACCACCGGGCGCCCCAAGGGCATCCTCCCCGACCTCAGCGGGGACCCTTTCGGCACTGGACTGAAGCTCGACCACACCCTGCCCCTGCTGTTCGGGTTCGGGGTCGACACCGTCTACCTGTGCCCCGCGCCGCTCTACCACGCGGCGCCCACCGGCTGGACGCTCGGGACGATGCGCAACGGCGGAACGGTCGTCCTGATGGACCGCTTCGACGCCGAGCAGGCCCTGGCCCACATCGAGCGCTACGCCGTCACCCACGTTCAGTTCGTGCCGACGATGCTCATCCGGATGCTCAAGCTCCCCCAGGAGATCCGCAACCGCTACGACCTGTCCAGCTTGCGGACGGTGGTGCACGCCGCCGCGCCCTGCCCGGTCGAGGTCAAGCGCCGGATCATCGAATGGCTCGGCCCCGTCGTGCACGAGTACTACTCCGGAAGCGAAGGCAACTGCTTCTTCCTCATCGACTCCAAGGACTGGCTCGCCCATCCCGGCTCGGTCGGGCGCCCCGCCTTCGGTACGACCCACATCCTCGACGACCACGGCCGCGAGCTGCCCGCCGGCGAGGTCGGGACCGTCTGGTTCGAGGGAACCTCCGCGTTCCGTTACCACAACGACCCCGCCAAGACCGACGGCGCCTACAACGACCGGGGCTGGAGCACACTCGGCGACGTGGGCCGCCTGGACGCCGACGGCTACCTCTACCTGGTGGACCGCCGGGCCGACCTGATCCTCAGCGGTGGCGTCAACATCTACCCGCAGGAGATCGAGAACGTGCTGACCGTCCATCCCGACGTCGCCGACGTCGCCGTTCTCGGCGCGCCCGACCCCGAGATGGGGCAGCGGGTCCGTGCCGTCGTCCAGCCTGCCGACCCGTCCGCCGCGGGCCCGGAGCTGGCGGACGAGCTGATCGTCCACTGCCGGGCCCACCTGGCCGGCTACAAGTGCCCGCGCACGATCGAGTTCACCGCCGAACTGCCCCGCACGCCGACCGGCAAGCTGCTGCGCCGGCTCATTGCGGATGCCACGCAGTAGGTCACCTAGTTATCTTTGTTTGGAGAAGGATCATGAAGCTGCGTCCCGGCCAGCAGCTGGCCAGCACCGTCGACGGCACCAGGATGATCGTGGTCCGCGCGCCCGCCGCCGAGGTCGAGGTGAGCTGCGGCGGCGCGCCGATGGTCGACGCCGAGCAGGCGGCGGCGCCGACCGCGACCGCGGACCCGGCCAGGCGGGACGGGGCCCTGCTCGGCAAGCGCTACGCCGGCGAGGACCTCGGGATCGAGCTGCTGTGCACCAAGCCCGGCGAGGGCACCATCGAGGTCAACGGCGCGGCCTTGCCGGTCAAGGACGCCAAGCCCCTGCCCGCCTCGGACTGACCGCCCACTGGAGCGCCTGATGAACGTGACGATGCTGCTGGACATGGCGGCGGACGGTTTCGGTGACCGGATCGTCGCCGGATTCCGGAACGGAGGTCTGACCGCGTCCCGGCTGCGAGCGCTGGCATCAGGCGCCGCCGGACGGGTCCGTGAATCAGGCGCGGAGGCCGTGTTCTACATCGCCGTGAACGGCCCCGCCTTCCCGGTCGCGATGTTCGCCGCCGCCTACGCCGGTGTCCCGCTGGTTCCCGTGAACTACAGGCTGGGCGAGCAACAGCTCGGCCGGTTGCTGGCCAACCATCCCAAGGCGTACGGCATCGCGGAGGAGGGCCAGCACGAGGCTCTTCTGAACGCCGGCCTGTCGGCGCGGACCCCGGCCGCCTTCCTGCGGGAGGCCGCCGAAGCGGCGGACCGGCCCGGTGAGGGCGACGTGCAAGCCGACCCTGACGCCACCGCCGTCCTCATCTACACCAGCGGAACCACCTCGGAGCCCAAGGGCGTCGTCCTGCGTCACCACAACCTCGTCTCGTACGTGCTGGGGACGGTGGAGTTCGCGGCGGCGGGCGAGGACGAGGCGGCCCTGATGAGCGTCCCGCCGTACCACATCGCCGCCGTATCCAACGTGCTCACGAACCTGTACGCGGGGCGCCGGTGCCTGGCGCTGCACTCGTTCACGCCCGGCGAATGGCTGGAGCTGGTGCGTGCGGAGGGGGTGACGAACGCGATGGTCGTCCCGACGATGCTGGCCCGCATCATGGACGCCCCCGGCCTGGACCGGTCGGTGCCCACCCTGCGCGCCCTGGCCTACGGCGGCGCGAAGATGCCGCGCCGCGTCATCGAGCTGGCGCTGAGCGAATGGCCGCACACCGGCTTCGTCAACGCCTACGGCCTCACCGAGACCAGCTCGACCATCGCCATCCTCGGCCCGGATGATCACCGCGCCGCGTTCACCTCCGATGATCCGGAGATCCGGGCCAGGCTGGAATCGGCCGGACGTCCCCTGCCGTCGATCGAACTGGAGATCCGGGACGAGGAGGGCCGGGCGCTGCCGCCCGGGCGCAGCGGCCGGATCTGGGTGCGCGGCGACCAGGTGTCGGGCGAGTACGCGGGCCACGGATCCTCGGTCGGCGAGCGAGGCTTCTTCGACACCCGCGACCAGGGCCGCCTGGACGCCGGCGGTTACCTGTTCGTCGAGGGCCGGATCGACGACACGATCATCCGGGGCGCGGAGAACATCGCCCCCGCCGAGATCGAGGACGTCCTGCTCCGCCACCCGGACGTGGCCGACGCCGTCGTGGTGGGCGTCCCCGACGAGGAGTGGGGGCAGCGCGTCGAGGCGGTCGTCGTGCCCGCGGCCGGGGCCGCCCTCGATACCGAGGAAGTGCGCGCCTACGTCAGGGAACGCCTGCGCGGCTCCAAGACCCCCGACCGCATCGCCTGCTGGCCCGAACTGCCCCGCACCCCCACCGGAAAGCTCATCAAGCGCGACATCGTCACCGGCCTGGCCCAGACGAAGCAAACTATGTTTGCGAAGTCATCTACGTGGATGTGATGTGGTGGCGGTGACCGCGAGGGCGTGGCTGTTCGACGTGGACGGCACCCTGCTGGACTCGGTGACGGGAACGTCGCTGCGCCCGCTGGCCCGTGAACTGCTCGGCGCCCTGCGGGAGCAAGGGGTGCCCGTCCTGCTGTGGAGCGCGGGCGGCGCGGACTACGCGCGCCGCCGCGCCGAGGGCGCGGGCATCGCCGACCTGGTCACGGCCGTCCACGTCAAGGCAGAGCGGGACGGGCGGGGCCGCTGGGTCCTGCCCGCCCTGCCGCCGGAGCACGCCCCGGCCGTCCTGGTGGACGACCAGCCCGACGAGGTGCCGCCCGTGGGGGAGGTGCTCGGCGTCCGCCCCTACGTCGGGCCCAACCCGCGCGACACCGCGCTGGCCGCGCTGCTCCGGCGGCTTCCCGCACCGAACGGAAAGGACCCCATGAACGACGTCGGGCCGGATGCGGCCAGGCCGCTGTCAGGGCGGCTGCGCCGGATGGTCGCGATCGATCCCGCCGCGACCGCGCTCACCTTCGGCGACCGCTCCTACCCCTGGGCCTTTCACCAGGAGGCCATCGAAGACCTGGAACTGCTGCTGGACGGCACGGGCGCACGCCGGATCGGCATCGTGCTGCGCAACCGGCCCGCGCTGGTGTCGGCTCTGATCGCCGTGCTGGCCACCGGCCGGGAGGTGGTCACCCTGAGCCCCTTCCACGGGGACGTCGGGCTGGCCGAGGACATCGGGGGACTGGCGCCCCAGGCCGTCATCGCCGACCCGGAAGACTGGTCCAGAGACGGGATGGCGGACGCCGCACGCGCCGCCGGCGCCGTGGCCATCGAGACCGGCGAGGAGCGCGCGCTGGTCCGCCGCGAGGTGGACTGGACACCCGATCCCCGTCCCGCGGAACCCTCGGACGTCGCCGTCCTGATGCTGACCAGCGGTACCACGGGCAAGCCCAAGCGGGCGGAGCTGACCTACACCCGGCTCACCGCCGCCTACGACGCCGCCGGCACCGGGGCCGCCATGGACGCCGAGACGCGGCTCCGTGAGGAGACGCTGATCCTGTGGACGTCGCTGGTGCACATCTCCGGCCTGTACTTCGCGGTGACCGCCGTCCTGGAGGGACGGGCGACCGCGCTGATGGAGCGGTTCGAGATCGAGGAGTGGACGGCCCTCGTCCGCGCCCACCGCCCGAAGATCGTCGGGCTGCCGCCGGCCGCGATGCGGATGGTCATGGACGCGGACGTGCCGCGGGACGTGTTCGACGGCGTCCGCGCGGTCCTGTCCGGCGCCGCGCCGCTCGACCCCGCCGACGCCGGGCGCTTCGAGGCCCGCTACGGCGTGCCCGTCCTCACCAACTACGGCGCGACCGAGTTCGCCGGGGCCATCGCCGGATGGCACCTGAGGCTGCGGCGCGAGTGGGGGGACGCCAAGCGGGGCAGCGTCGGCCGGGCCCATCCCGGCATCGAACTCCGGATCGTCGACCCCGACGACGGCACGCCGATGCCGCCGGGTGAGGCCGGCGTCCTGGAGGCGCGCGGCGGGCAGCTTCCCGCGGGCGGCGACCGCTGGACGCGCACCACCGATCTGGCCTCCCTCGACACCGACGGCTTCCTGTACATCCTCGGCCGTGCCGACGACGCCATCAACCGCGGCGGCTTCAAGATCGTGCCGAGCGTGATCGAGGACGCGCTGAAGGCGCACCCGGCCGTCACCGACGCCTCCGCCGTCGGGCTCCCCGACCCGCGGCTCGGCGAGGTGCCGGTCGCCGCCGTGACGCTGCGCTCACCGGCTGAACCCGCCGAGCTGAACGCCTGGCTGGCCGAGCGGCTGGCCCGCTACCACCTGCCGACCGAGATCAGGATCGTGGACGAGCTGCCGCGCACCCCGTCCATGAAGGTCAGCCGCCCGGCCGTCCGGGCGCTGTTCCCCGCCCCCGAAAGGACCACCTCGTGAGTGAGACCACCGATGAGACCAATGAGGAGTTCGAGCAGGCGACCTCCGCCGAGCTGAACGACGCCGACATCGAGAAGGACCGCGCGATACTCGGCCGCGACTGGGCGAACCGCTCGCAGGAGTTCCTCAGCACCGCCACACCGGAGGCGATCCGCAACTTCGCCACCGGATACGGCGACGACAACCCGCTGTTCACCGATCCCGCGTACGGCGCGGGCAGCCGGTGGGGCGGGCAGATCGCCCCGCCGATCATGGCGGGGATCCTGAACGCCCCGCTGCGCGGCGAGCGCCCGTCCAAGCAGGAGCGGGGCGGCAGCTACCGCGGCATCCACGCCTTCGTGTCCGGCGGCACCTGGGACTGGTACCGGCCGATCCGCCCCGGCGACACCCTCTACAGCTTCGGCGGCCTGGAGACGATCGAGGTCAAGCGGTCGGAGTTCGCCGGCCGCTCGGTGGTGAAGGTGAACCGCCAGGTCAAGATGAACCAGAACGCCGAGGTCGTCGGTGTCTACCGGACCCTCGTCATCTACACCGAGCGTAGGAAGGCCCGCGAGCGCGGCAAGTACAAGAACATCGAGGAGCCGGACTACACCGACGAGGACCTCGCGAAGATCGACGAGATCTACGCCTCGGAAAGGCTGCGCGGGCGCGAGCCCCGCTACTACGAGGACGTGCAGGCCGGTGAGGCGCTGCCGCCGATGGTGAAGGGCCCGATGACCACCACCGACATGATCGTCTTTCACGCGGGCGGGTACGGCTTCACCCCGTACGGGCTGAAGACGGGGCGGCTCGCCCACCAGAACCGGCAGCGCATCGCCCCCTTCTACATCAAGAACGAGTTCGGGGTGCCGGACGTGGCGCAGCGCGTCCACTGGGACTCCGCCTGGGCGCAGGCCATTGGCAACCCGCGCGCCTACGACTACGGCGTCCTGCGCGAGTGCTGGGCGCACCACTACCTGACCGACTGGGCGGGCGATGACGCGTGGGTGGTGGCCCAGCACGACGAGATCCGCAAGTTCAACTACCAGGGCGACACGCAGTTCCTGTCCGGGGAGGTCACCGGCAAGACCGTGGCCGAGGACGGCCGGTGCCTGGTCGACATCGCGTTCAAGGCCACCAACCAGCGCGGCGAGGACACGATGAAGGGCACCGCGACCGTCGCGCTGCCGAGCCGCGAGCACGGGCCGGCGCTGCTCCCCGAGGTCCCGGCCGAGCTGCAGCGCAAGGCGATCGAGATGATGGCCCGGCACGGGGAGCTGCTGCACGAGGGGCGGCGGTGACGTCCGGGGACGGCGTGCGGTGCGAGGTCACGGGCGGCGTGCTGCGCGTGACCCTCGCCCGTCCGGACAAGGCCAACGCGCTGCGGGCCGGGGACATGCGGGTCCTGCTGCACGCGCTGGAGGACGCGGCCGCGGGCGGCGCCGTCCGGGCCGTGCTGCTGCGCGGCGAGGGCCGGAACTTCTGCGGCGGAGCCGACCTGGTCGCCGCCAACGCCCCGGGCGGGGAACGCCCGCCGCTGGGCGCGATGATCCGGAACCTGTCGGCGACGGCCCACCGGCTCGTCCGGACCCTGTGGGAGCTGCCGGTCCCGGTGGTCGCCGCCGTCCAGGGACGGGCGACAGGGCTCGGCCTGCACCTGGCCCTGGCCTGCGATTTCGTGGTGGCCGCCGACACGGCCGCGTTCAGCGAGCCGTTCGCGAAGCGCGGCTTCACCGCAGACAGCGGAGCCACCTTCCTGCTGCCCCGGCTCATCGGGGTGGCGCGGGCCAAGCAGATGCTCATCCGCGGAGTGGTCGTCCCGGCGCCGCAAGCCCTGAAGTGGGGCCTGATCGGTGACGTGGTGCCGGCGGGCGAGCTGGCGGGCGCCGGCGAGGAACTCGCCGCCGAACTCGCGGCGGGCCCGACCCTGGTGCACGGTCTCACCAAGGCTTTGATCTCCGATCATCTCGGCGCCGACCTGCCGCGGGCGCTGGCCGCCGAGGCGCGCACGGTGGAGCTCAGTCTGCGCGGCGAGGACTTCAAGGAGGGGATCCGTGCGTTCCTCGGGCGCCGCGCCCCCGCCTTCACCGGACGCTGAAAGGACGGACCCGTGGAGATCGCATTCACGTCCGAGCAGGAGGAACTGCGCGCGGTCATGCGCGCCTTCCTGGCGGAGCACGCCGACCGGCGGCGCCTGATCGATTCCGGCGCACCGCATGACGCGGAGCTGTGGCGGCGGATGGCCACCGAGATCGGCGTTCAGGGCCTGGCCATCCCCGAGGAGTACGGGGGTTCTGGATCCGGCACGGCCGAGATGTGCGTGGTGTTCGAGGAACTGGGCAGAGCGCTCGCGGGCGGGCCGCTGCTCGCCACCGCGGGCCTCGCCGCCCCGGCCCTGCTGGCCTGCGCCGACGAGGAGATCAAGGCGAGGTACCTGCCGGGGATCGCCGACGGCTCCGTCATCGCGACTCTCGCTCTGGTGGAAGACGACGGGGACTGGGAGACCGGGGCCGCGCGGAGCACGGCCAAGGAGAGCGGCGACGGGTACGCCGTCGACGGCGCGAAGTACTTCGTCCTGGACGGGGCCATCGCCGACCTGGTCCTGGTCACCGCCGCGACCGGCACCGGGACGGCGCTGTTCGCGGTACGCGGGGACGCCCCCGGCCTGACCCGCCGCGCTCACGAGACGGTCGACCCGACCCGCGGGCTGGCCCGGCTGGACTTCGCGTCCGTTCCGGCGCGGCTGGTGTCGTCCGACCCGTCCGTCGTTGAGACCGCCGTGGACCACGCGCGAATCGCGCTCGCCGCCGAGCAGGCCGGCGGAGCGCAGTGGTGCCTGGACGCCGCCGTCGAGTACGCCGGAACGCGTCACCAGTTCGAACGGCCCATCGGCGGCTTCCAGGCGATCAAGCACCGCTGCGCCGACATGATGGTCGCGGTGGAGGCGGCCCGGTCGGCCGCCTACGCCGCCGCACTGACCCCGCACACCGGCGCCGATCTCGCCGTGGCCGCGGCCTGCGCGCAGATCTGCTGCTCTCCCGCCTACACCGAGGTCGCCGCCGCGACCATCCAGATCCACGGCGGCATCGGCTTCACGTGGGAGCACGACGCGCACCTCTACTACAAGCGCGCCAAGACCGGCGAGCTGATGTTCGGCACGCCGGACTGGCACCGCGAGCGGCTCGCCCGGCTCACCGGGATCACGCTCGCCGGGAACACCGAGGGAGCCTCCCATGGCCGGTGACAGGACGACCGACGGTGACAGGATGAGCGACGCCGAGTTCCGCGAATCCGTGCGCACGTTCCTGAAGGAGCACGCGCCCGGAAAGCCGCCCAAGGGCGCCGCCGAACGGCTGGCCTTCGCCAAGGCATGGGCCGCCACCAAGTTCGACCACGGCTTCGCCGGGCCGTCCTGGCCCCGGGAGTACGGCGGCATGGACCTGCCGTTCCCGCAGCAGGTCATCTACAACGAGGAGATGGCCAAGGTGCGCGTGCCCGGACATCCGGGCACCGGATGGGACATGGTCGGGCCCACGATCATCACGCACGGAACGCCGGAGCAGAAGGCCAGGTACCTGCGGCCGACACTGCGCGCCGACATCCTCTGGGCCCAGGGGTTCTCCGAGCCGGAGGCCGGCTCGGACCTGCCCGGCCTGCGCACCACTGCGCGGCGCGACGGCGACCACTACGTGGTGACCGGCCAGAAGGTGTGGAACACCAATGCCGACAAGGCCGACATGTTCTTCGTGCTCGCGCGCACGGGCACGAGGGAGTCGCGGCAGAAGGGCATCAGCTATCTGCTGGTCGATGCCCGCGCCCCGGGCGTCACCATCCGGCCCATCCGCGACATGACCGGACGCGAGCACTTCTGCGAGATCTTCTTCGACGAGGTGCGCGTCCCGGTGGCCGACCTGGTGGGGGAGGAGGACGAGGGGTGGGGCATCGCGCGCACCACGCTCGGCCACGAGCGGTCGGCGGGCGCCCTCACCCAGGCCGCCTTCTACCGGCGGATCGTGGACGAACTCATCGCCCTGGCCCGCGAGCGCGGCGCCGTCGCCGACCCCGGCGTCCGCCGGCGGCTGGCGGACTTCGACGTCCGGGTCCGGGTGATGAACGTGCACGCCGCCCGCACCATCGCGTCCATCATCGCCACCGGCCGGCCGGGGCCGACCTCGTCGGTGTCCCGGCTCTACAACAGCGTCTTCGAGCAGGACCTGCACGAGTTCGCGGTCGACCTGCTCGGCCCGTTCGGACTGCTCGGACGCGGCGACCCGGACGCGGTGCAGCGCGGCCGGTGGACGACCGGCTGGCTGGCCACCCGCGCCTCGACCATCGGCGCCGGCACCGCCGAGATCCACCGCAACACCATCGCCGAGCAGGTGCTCGGCCTGCCCCGCGATCCCGCGATGCCCCCGCGGTGAGAACCGACGACGGAAGGTTCCCGGCATGACGACCCCCTCCGGGCGAGAGGTCGACTCCGGTACGGACACCGTCCTCGGACGGGTCGCCGAGGGGGTCGGGGTGATCGAGCTGAACCGGCCCGATAGCCGCAACGCCCTGCACCCCGACATGTACGACGCGATCCCCCGGCTGATCGAGGCGTACGACCGCGACGGCGAGGTCGGCTGCGTGCTGGTCACGGCGGCGGGGCCGGCGTTCTGCGCGGGCGGGGACGTCCGCCAGGGCACGGGGCGGCGCGGGGACGGCGACGAGGCCGCCGTCCTCACCCGTCTGGCCCGCATGGTCGTCATGCTCAGGGAGAGCCCCAAGATCTCGATCGCGGCGCTCCCCGGTCCGGCGGTGGGCGCGGGACTGGGGCTGGCGCTGGCCGCCGATCTCCGGATCGCCGCCGCTTCGGCGACCCTGATCGGGGGCTGGTCACGGCTGGCGTTCAGTGGGGACTTCGGCGGCGCCTGGCTGCTGACGCGCATGCTCGGACCCGCCCGCGCACTGGAGTTCCTGATCGGCACCGAACCCATCGACGCCGGCGCGGGGGAGCGCCTGGGACTGTTCAACCGGGTCGTCGCCGATGACCGGCTCCACGACGCGGCGCTGTCCTGGGCGCGGGAGATCGCGGCCGGTCCGCGCGGTGCATACGCCCTGATGAAGGAGAACGTGCGGGACGCGCAGGCCATGGGGCTGCGCGAGGCGCTGCCTCGGGAGAGCGAGCGGATGGTCCGTTCGGGCCGGTCGAGGGAGCATCGCGAGGCCCTCCGGCGCTGGGGCGCCGGCCGCCGGCGTTGATCAGATGAAGAGAGGATCAGGTGAACAGCTCCAGCGGCCGGCCCCGGGGAACATTCGCGCCCACCCGGGCCATGTGAAGCCGCCAGTGCGCCTCGGCGGCCTCGGCGTCCCCGGCCTCGACCAGCCTGGAGAACTTGCGGTAGGAGCGCACGGCCCGCTTGCGCTCGGTCACCCCGGCCGCCTGCCCGGACGTCCGGTAGAACCCGGTGACCAGCTCGTTCAGCAACCGGGCGAAGATCGCCATCGAGGCGTTCCCGGCGTGCTCGAACAGCGTCTCGTGCACCCGCGCCGCCGCCTCGCCGAAGGCGGTGCCGTCGCCGTCGTGCGTGGCGGCCGCCGCCGCCTCGATCGCCGCCTTCAGCTCGGCCAGGGCCCTGGGCGTGCGGGTCTCGGCGAACCGGCGGGCCAGCCACGGCTCGATCGCGGCCCGGGAGTCGTAAAGGTCGTCGATGGTGACGCCCTCGATCTGCAGGAGCAGCGCGTACATCCGGGCGATGTGCTCGACGGTCGGGCTGGTCACCCGGGGACCGCCGTGCCGGCCGCGCACCACCGTGATCAGACCCTCGGACTCCAAGATCCGCAGCGCCTCGCGGAGCGTGGTGCGGGCGATGCCGAAGACCTCCATCAGCTCGTCCTCGGCCGGGAAGCGATCACCCGGCTTGAACTCGCCGCGCGCGATCTGCGCCCTGATGGACGAGGCCACGATCTCCGACGTGCGCGCGCTGCGTTCGATGCCCCGCGGGATCCGGACGGACTCCGCGGGCGAGCCGGTGACCGGTCGCTGGGCCATAGGACTCCTTGGCGAAGAGGAAACGGGGCGATCCGCCGCTACTTGATCAGCGGATCGCGGGGGAGGCCGAGGATGCGCTCGGCGATCTGGTTGCGGGCGATCTCGGAGGTGCCTCCCGCGATGGTCATGGCGCGCCAGCCCACCGCGACCATGGCAGCCATGCCGCCGGGCCCGTCCTCGAACGCGGTGTCCGCACCGGCGAACGTCAGCAGCAGCTCGGCCGAGCTCTGCCCGCGCTCGGCGAGCACGAGCTTGGTGATGTTGCCCTCCGGCCCGGGTTCGCCGCCCGCGACGGCCCGCTCGGCGCCGCGCAGGTTGAGTAGCCGCAGCGCGGCGCCCTCCGCGACGTGCTCGCCGATCCGCCGCGCCAGTCCGGGAACGCGGTCGCCGTGCCGGGCGTGCAGGTCGAACAGGTCGGGGATCTCGAAGGGGCCGCCCGAACCGCCGATGCTGACCCGTTCGTTGCCGAGCGTGGCGCGCGCGACCGTCCAGCCCTTGCCGGTCTCGCCCACCACGTCGGCGTCGGGGACGAAGACGTCGGTGAAGAACACCTCGTTGAAGTCCGAGCCGCCGGTGGCCTGCCGCAGCGGCCGCACCTCGACGCCGGGATGCTCCATGTCGATGATCATCATGGTGACGCCCTGGTGCTTGGACGCGTCGGGGTCGGTGCGGACCGTCGCGAAGCCGTGCCTGCTCTCGTGCGCGCCGCTCGTCCAGACCTTCTGCCCGTTGACGATCCAGCCGCCGTCGGCGCGCACGGCGCGGGTCTTCACCGCGGCGGCGTCCGACCCCGCGGACGGCTCGCTGAACAGCTGGCACCAGATCTCGTCCCCGGCCAGCGCGGGCCGGACGAACCGTTCGACCTGGCCGGGCGTGCCGTGCTGGACCAGGGTGAGGATGACCCAGCCGGTGATGCCGAGGTTCGGGCGCTTCACCCCCGCCGCCCTGAACTCCTCCTCGACGACCAGCTGCAGCCCGGCCGGGGCCTCGATGCCCCAGGGCCGGGGCCAGTGCGGCTGGAGGTATCCGGTCTCGATGAGCTCGGCGCGCTGCTCGCCGGCGGGCAGCGCGGCGATCTCCCGGGCGAGCGCGCGGACGGCGGCGCGTTCGGCCTCGGCCTCGGGCGGCAGGTCGAGAGCGGTCTCCCGGACGACCCCGGCGGCGCCGAGCCGGGTCACGTCGGCGGCGGCGTCCGCCGGGTCGTACACCGCCTCCAGCGTGGTCGCGCGGCGCTGCAGCAGGTGCGCGTCATGTTCCCAGGTGAAGCCGATGCCGCCGTGGACCTGGGTGTTGAGCGAGGCGTCGCGGGCGAACGCCGGGATCGCCAGCGTGGCGGCGATCGCGGCGGCCAGCTCGAACTCGGCGGCGAGGCCGGACGCGGCGCGCGCGGCGTCCCAGACGGCCGCCGTGCCGAGCTCGGCGCCCACCAGCATGTCCGCCAGGTGGTGCTTGACCGCCTGGAAGGTCCCGATGGTGCGGCCGAACTGCTCGCGCACCTTGGCGTACTCGGTCGCCGTCTCGACGCAGTCCAGCGCGCCGCCGACCGCGTCGGCGCAGGCCAGCGTCCGGGCGATCGCCAGGGCGTGCCGCCGCGCACCCGGCAGCACCTCGCAGGCGGCCCCGTCCAGGCGCAGCCTTGACGAGCGGCGGGCGCGGTCCAGGCTCTTCGGCGTCTGCGCGGTCACGCCTGGCGCGCCGGTCCGCACGATCGCCATGTCGTCGCCGGCGGCGACCAGCACCACCTCGGCGAGGGCCCCGCCCAGGACCGTTCCGGAGCCGCCGGTGACGGTGCCGTCCTCGACTCGCGCGTCGCCGCCGAACGCCACGGCGCCGATCGTGGTGCCGCAGGCCAGCCCCGGCAGCAGCGCGGCCTGCTGCTCGCCGGTCCCGAGCGCGGCGATCACCGCGGACGCCGTCACCGTCGGCAGCGCCGGACCCGGTGCGGCGGCACGGCCCAGCTCCTCCAGCACCACCACCAGCTCGGGCAGCCCCGCGCCTCCGCCGCCGTGCTCCTCGGGCAGGTGAACGCCCAGGAACCCGAGGCCGGCGAACTCCTTCCAGAAGGCGGGCAGCGTCTCGTCCTCGGCCTCCAGCAGCGCCCGGTTCGCGGCGCGCGCGTCCTGCGCCTTCAGGAACGCCCGCGTGGTGCCCGCCAGCTCGCGGTGGTCGGCACTGATAGCGATCGCCATGGCTCCTCCAGCTGGATCAAAAGAGTCATTACCTTAGCCGGTTTTTCGCAGCGACCTCCACTGTGCCCTGCTCAGCGGGACGGCGCCAGTAAGCCTGTATATCGAGCGATCCTGCTCCATTGAGCGCCGAGATAAAACAGACTACTGTTTAGACGATTTAACGGACGATCAGTGGAGCGCGGATGAAGATCGATGCCAACCTGGGCGGTGACCTGGCCGGGGCGCCCGCCGCCGCGGAGACACTGGAGCGGGAGGGCTACGACGGCCTCTGGGTCGCGGAGGCCGGGAGCGACCCGTTCCTGCAGAGCCTGCAGGCGATCTCCGCGACCGGGTCGGTGACCGTCGGCACCTCGGTCGCCATCGCGTTCGCCCGTACCCCTATGACTCTCGCCACCGTGGGGTTCGACCTGGCGAGGCACTCGCAGGGCCGGTTCGTGCTCGGCCTCGGATCCCAGGTGAAGGCGCACATCGAGCGGCGGTACTCGATGCCGTGGTCGCGTCCGGCGGCGCGGATGCGCGAGCTGGTCCTGGCCATGCGCGCGATATGGGCGTCCTGGCAGGACGGTGAGAAGCTCGACTTCCAGGGCGACTTCTACACCCACACCCTGATGACGCCGTTCTTCGCCCAGCAGCCGCACCCCCACGGCCCGCCGCCGGTCTACCTGGCGGGTGTGGGCGAGCGGATGACCGAGGTCGCGGGCGAGGTCGCCGACGGCTTCTTCGTGCACCCGTTCTCCACCGAGCGGTACCTGCGCGAGGTCACGCTCCCCTCGCTGGAACGCGGACGGGCGAAGGCCGGCAAGGAGGGTCTCGACGGCTTCACCGTGTGCGGTTCGTCCATGGTGGTCACCGGTGACACGGAGGAGGAGATCGCCAAGGCCACCCGCGGCATCAAGCGGCAGATCGCCTTCTACGCGTCGACCCCGGCCTACCGGGCCGTCCTGGATCTGCACGGCTTCGGTGACCTCCAGCCCGAGCTGACCGCACTGTCCAAGCAGGGCCGGTGGCGGGAGATGACCGATCTGATCACCGATGACATCCTGCACGAGTTCGCCGTGACCGGGGAGCCGGACGAGATCGGCCCCGCGCTGCGGGCCAGGATCGGCGGCATCTGCGACCGGGTGAGCCTGTACACCCCGCACCGCGTCGCCCCGGCGTCGCTCGCCCCGTTCCTCGCAAGCCGATGAGGCATCCCTGGGACCGCCCGCTGGGCCTCTGGTACCTCGCCGAGCACTTCCCCGGCCGCCCGGCGATCCTCGACTGCCCGGCCGGTGAGTCGCTGACGTTCGCGCAGCTGGCGGGCCGGGCGCACCGGGCCGTCCATGCGCTGCGCGGGCTGGGCGTCGGGCACGGCGACGTGGTCGGCATGGCGCTGCCGAACGACCTGGACATCCTGGTGTGGCAGCTGGCGGCCGCGGAGGCGGGCTGGCGCTACGTCACCCTGAACCCCAGGTCACCCGCCGCCGAGGTGGCGGCGATCGCCGAGCACGCCGCCATGAAGGCGCTGATCGTGCACACCGAGCATGTCGGACGGGCGGGCGCGGTCACCACCGTGCCGGTCCGCATCTCCGTCGGCGGCCACATCGACGGCTTCACTCCGCAAGAGGACGCCCTGCACGGGCACCCGGACTCCACGCCACCGGACCGCACCGCCGGAACGCCCCTCGTGTACACGTCCGGGACCACCGGCAAGCCGAAGGGGATCTGGCGCGAGATGCCCGACGCCACCCCGGAGGCCATGGCGGACGCGATGAAGGCGTTCGCGCACGCCTTCCGGTTCACGCCGCTGGAGGGTGCCCATCTGGTGTCGGCCGGCATGTTCCACGGCGGCTGCCAGGGTTTCTACCTCGCGGCGCTGCACGTCGGCCAGCCGCTGGTCATCATGGGGGCGTTCGACGCCGAGGAGACGCTGCGGCTCATCCAGCACCACCGGATCACCACCGGCTACATGGTGCCGACGCAGTTCACCCGGCTCATCCGGCTGCCGGATCACGTGCGGGCCGGCTACGACGTCTCCAGCCTGGAGTCCATCGTCCACTCGGCGGCGCCCTGCCCGCGGGAGCTCAAGCAGCGGATGCTGGACTGGTGGGGGCCCGTGATCTGGGAGACCTACGGCGGCACGGAGGGCGCCGCGACGATCGCCAAACCGCACCACTGGCTGGCCAGGCCCGGCACCGTGGGCCGTCCGATCAGGGGCATGGCGATCAAGATCGTGGGTGACGGCGGGGACGAACTCCAGCCCGGGCAGGTGGGCACGGTCTATCTGGACGGTGGCCGGCCGGGTTTCTCCTACCATCGGGACCCCGAGCAGACCGCGGAGGTCTTCCGCGGGACGGCGTTCACCCTCGGCGACGCGGGCTACGTCGACGAGGACGGCTTCCTGTTCATCGTCGACCGCATCAAGGACATGATCATCACAGGCGGCGTCAACGTCTATCCGGCCGAGGTCGAGGCCGTGCTGGCCGCGCACCCTGCCGTGCTGGACAGCGCCGTGGTCGGCGCTCCCGACCCCGAGTGGGGGGAGCAGGTCCGAGCGTTCGTGCAGCCGATGCCCGGACATGAGCCGTCCGAGGAGCTGGCAGCCGAGCTGATCGCGTACTGCCGGGAGTGGCTGGCGAGCCAGAAGTGCCCGCGCGCGATCGAGTTCCGCCAGGAGCTGCCGCGTACCGAGACAGGGAAGCTCTACAAGCGCCTGCTCCGCGACGAACTCCGCGACCGGGCGCGCACGTGACCCGCACCTGACCCGCACAGCACGCTGAGAGCCCGGCCCGGCGACCTCTTACGGTGGCCGGGCCGGGCCCGTCACGGCCGCCGGGTCAGCGCGGGGCGAAGCGCTGGCCGGCGTCCAGGCGGAGGCACTGGCCGTTGAGCATCGGGTTGTCGACGATGGCCAGGGCGAACTTGGCGTACTCCGCGGGGCGGCCCATGCGCTTGGGGAAGGCGGCGTCCTTGGTGAGGGCCTGGGCGAACTCGTCGGGGATGCCCTGGGTGATGCCGGTGGCGAAGAGGCTGGGCGCGATGGCCAGGACACGTATCCCCAGGGAGCCGAGGTCGCGGGCCATGGTCAGGGACATACCGGCGATGCCGGCCTTGGCGGCGGTGTAGGCGACCTGGCCGATCTGGCCCTCGAAGGCGGCGATGGAGGCGGTGTTGATGATGACGCCGCGCTCGTCGTCCTCGGGTTCGTTCTTGCTCATGTGCGCGGCGGCCAGCCGGGAGATGTTGAACGACGCGATCAGGTTGAGGTCGACGACCTGGCGGAACGCGTCCAGATCGTGCGGGCCTTCTTTGCTCAGGGTGCGCTGGGCGATCCCGCCGCCGGCGGTGGTGACGATGGCGTGCAGCCCGCCGAGGTCGGCGACGGCGGCGTCGATCGCGGACTCGGTTCCGGCGAAGTCGGTGACGTCGACCGCGTGGAACGTCCCGTCCAGGCCCTTGGCCACCTCGTCGCCACCGGATCCGGGACGGTCGAGCACCGCCACGGACGCGCCGCTCTGCGCGAACAGCTCGGCGGTGGCGCGGCCCATCCCCGACGCGCCGCCGATCACGATCGCCTTCTTACCGCTGACTTCCATGCTTCCTCCATCCGCCGGTGAACGCGGACTGGCGCAACACCGAGTTGACTGGTTCGGGCTGGTATGTGGGGCTCACCGCAGCGTCCACCGGCGGGTGGGCACGGCCGAGCGGTCGACCTGGGACAAACCGATCGGGTTGCCGATGTGCGTGTACAGCATTCCGGATCGCAGCGCCTCCGTCCGGGTGGAGTCCAGCGACTCCCACACCGCCCGGACGGTTCCCTGCACCGCCGCGGGCGGTTTCGCGGCGATGATCTGCGCGATCTCCTCGCCCCGCGCCCACAGCTCCTCGCGCGGCAGCACCTCGCTGACCAGCCCGATCTGATGCGCACGCTGTGCGGACATACGCTCGTCCAGGCCGAGCAGCGCGATTCGCATCACCTCGCCGACCGGGATCTTGCGGGCCAGCCCGATCGGCTCCAGCGCCGCGGTCAGTCCGTAGCTCACGTGCGGGTCGAAGAAGGTCGCGTCGTCGGAGGCGATGACGATGTCGGACTCGTTGATCCAGTAGAACGCCCCGCCCGCCGCCATCCCGTGGACGCAGCACACCACGGGCTTCCACACCCGGTTGAGCTTGGGCGACAGCCGGTCGCCGGGGTCCTCCTCCGACCAGACGTTCTCCGGCCGGTGAAAGCCGTCCTTGACGTCCACCCCCGTGCAGAACGCTCGATCGCCCGCCGCGCGGAGGAGGACCACGTGAACGTCGTCATCCTCGCGAACCGTCTTCCAGAGCTCCGCGAACTCGTTGAGCATCGCCTCGTTGAAGCTGTTCATGGCCTCGGGCCGGTTCAGCGTGATCGTCGCGACATGGTCGGCCACCTCGTAGGTCACCGTCGTGAAGGCCATCCGTCCCTCCGGAGTCCGCTCGTCATGGCACCGTCCTAGACTAGGTTCACTACGTTTACGTAGATACCTGGGTCAGTCAAGATTTCGGCCGGGGATGTTCTCCGTGCGGGAGAGCCAGGCGGTGTAGCCGGGGCTCTCCAGCGTCAGCCGGACCAGGATGTCCGCGCCGGGAGTCCCGGCGTAGGCCTGCTCCACCGCGGGGCAGGGTCGGCGCGATGAGCGCCGCAGCCATGATCGTCAGGGTGGCCGCGGCGAGCACGGTAGCCCGTGCCATGGGCCTGGGGGCGAGGCGACTCGGCGATCACGCAGGAGTGGGGTAGGTGGCAGCCCGATGTCACATGACGTCGGGCTGCCAGAGGGGCGTCAGGATTTCGGCTGCGGGGCCGGGGATGCCCAGCGGTCTGCCATCAGCTTGAAGCTGGGCACGTCATCGAGCGATATCGAGTACTCGTAGGTCCTCTCATAGCCGATGGTGCCGATCCGCCACTTGCCGTCCGCGCAGCGCCGGTACGTCTCCTCGTAGAAGGCCGACCCGCGGATCATCACCCGGTACGCCTTGGCGATGACGGTGTCCTCCAGGCACCAGGTGCCCTCGGCCCGGTCGCCGTCGACCCGGATCTCGGGCTGGCCCGCGAAGTGCACGGTGGTGAACTCGGGACCGAGGTCGGCGCGCATGTAGTCGACGATGGCGTCACGGCCCTCCAGGCGCAGCGGCTTGCCGACCGCGCGGGTCCCGTAGGCGGCCAGGGCGTCCTCGGTGAGGGTGTCGGCGAACTCGTCCCAGTCCTTCAGGTCCAGGCAGCGCAGGTAGCGGTACTTGGTCTGACGGATCTCTTCCAAGGCGTCCAAATCCATGCGACGTAGCTTGCTCGACATCGCCCACCCATGACAAGAACGTGTTCTAATTTTCCGGTCCGGCCTGGTAGGCGGTGTTGGTGGGCCCGCCGTGTCAGAGGCTGCGGGTCAGCGGGACGGCACGACCTCTCCAGAGGTGATCGAGTTCGGCGGTGATCCGTGCGAGCGGGCCCGTGCTGGGGAGGTTGGGCAGAACACCTTCGGGCATGTCGACGGTGGCCTACGTGCCCCTGCGGACCTGGCAGCTGATCAAGGCCGGCGCGAGGCCGGGCGACCCGGCGCCCGCGCACGCCACCCAAGAGATCACCGCCGTGGCGGTGCGCGCGGAGCCTGGCGCCGCGGTTGACCTCGCCGCGGCGGACGCCGCCGCAGGCATCGAGAGCCTCACCCTGGAGGAGTCCTACGGAGCCTCGCCCGGCTACACGGCCGGGACGTCCACGCTCCAACTCATCCAGGGGTTCCTGTACGCCATCTCCGCCCTGGTCGTCGGAGCATTCTTCGCCGTCTGGGCGATCCAGCGCAAGCACGAGGTCGCCGTGCTGCGCGCCATGGGTGCGTTGAGAGCCTGGCTGCTGCGCGACGCACTCACCCAGGCGTTCCTCCTCCTCGTCGCCGCCGTCGCGATCGGCGCCGGAATCGGCGCCGGCCTCGGCTCGCTCACCACCGGCGGCGGAGTTCCGTTCGCCCTCAGCGCCCCGAGCGTCACGGCCGCCGCCGCGGGACTCGTCCTTCTCGGGCTCGTCGGCGCGGGTACCGCCGTCGCCTGGATCGCGTCCATCGACCCGGCCACCGCCCTTGGAGGACTCCCAATGACGTTGTCAACTGGCGATGTGGGTTCAGGCCGCTTTGAGGACGGGGGGAGTGGCCTGGAAGGTTCGGTTGTCGCGCAGGAGGGCCCACAGGACGTTGACGCGGCGTCTGGCCAGGGCGAGGACGGCTTGGGTGTGTCTTTTGCCTTCGCGTCGCTTGCGGTCGTAGAAGACGCGCGATTCGGGGTGTTTCTGGATGCTGATCAGCGCGGAGGTGTAGAAGACCCGCTGGAGTCCGCGGTGGTAGCGCTGGGGCCGGTGCAGGTTGCCGTGGATGCGGCCGGAGTCGCGGGCCGCGGGCGCCAGGCCGGCGAAGCCGGCAAGCCGGTCGGGCGTGCCGAAGGCGTCCATGTCGCCGCCGGTGGCGGCCAGGAACTCGGCGCCGAGGATGACGCCGATGCCGGGCAGGCTGGTGATCACCTCGGCTTTCTCGTGCCGGTGAAACCGGCCCTCGATGAGCTTGTCGGCGTCTTTGATCCGCTCGTTGAGGGTCATCACCTCACGGGCCATCGTCTCGATCAGCTCGGCGGCCATGGCCTCGCCGGGCAGTGTGGTGTGTTGGCGGGCGGCCGCGTCGACGGCGGCCTGGGCGAGCTGGGCCGCGCCGCGGACCTTGCGGGTCTTCAGCCACACCTCCAGCCGGGCGCGTCCCAGGTGGCGCAGCCCGGCCGGGGTCTGGTAGCCGCTCAGCAGGATCAGCGGCCCGTCGTTGGTGAGGTCCAATGCCCGCTCCAGGGCCGGGAAGATGCCGGTCAGCGCTGCACGCAGCCGGTTGATGGCCCGGGTGCGGTCGTGGACCAGGTCGGCGCGGCGGGCGGTGAGCAGCTTCAGCTCCACGCTGATCTCATCGCTGGGGCGCAGCGGGAGCAGGTCGCGGCGGATGCGGGCCTGGTCGGCGATGACGGCGGCGTCGCGGGCGTCGGTCTTGCCTTCGCCCCGGTAGCCGTCGGAGGCCCGGTTGACCTTGCGTCCGGAGATGTAGAGCAGCGGCTGGTCATGGGAGGCCAGGATCCCGATCAGCAGGGCCGCTGCGCCGTCGGCCAGGTCCACCGCCCACGTCGCCCCGCCCAGGTCCAAGACGTCGCTCATCAGCTCCAGCAGCTCGGGTTCGTCGTTGGGCACGCGCCGCGACAGCAGCCGCTTGCCGTCTTCGTCGATGACCACGCAGTGGTGGTGGGTCTTCCCAGCATCGACACCAGCCCAGATCCGGCCCATCACACTCCCACTCGACGACGCCACATGTCCCGCAGACGGCCACGCTGGCATGTCCCTACACGGCGATCAGCTCGCAGCTCCCAATCAGCAGCCGTGCCGTCAGGGGGTGCCGGGCGGCCAGTCCTCCAGAGCCACACCATCGGCAAACCGTTGAAAGCCACACCCGGCACCCCTGGGCGCCAGAACCCTACGACGGTCCGGGCCACCCACGAGACTGAAAGGTAGGGAAACCGATGACCGGCCAGACCACGCCGACCGCCGGGCCGCGGGAAGGTGACACACCCGCGCCCAATCGCCCAGGCCTGATCATGGGGGGCGTCTGCCTCAAGCACGGTGACGGCACCGAGACCGTGCAGGCCCTCGACGACGTCGACCTCACGGTGCGCCCCGGGGAACTGGCCGCCATCGTCGGCCCGTCCGGCGCCGGCAAGTCGAGCTTGCTCGCGGTCGCGGGCGGACTCGCCCGCCTGGACCAGGGCACGGTCACGGTGGCCGGCAAGCTACAGCGCCTGCTTGACGCAGCGGGTTCTCATCGACCGGGAGCTGTATCTGCCCGAGTCTTGGTTCGCCGACCCCCACCGGCTCGTCCAGGCGGGAGTCCCCGGGCACACGCGGTTTGCGACCAAGCCGGAATTGGCCTGGCGGATGATCGAACGCGCCGCTAATGATCCGATGCTGGTTTCGGGGTGGGGTGGTCGCATCGAAAGGTCAGGCCATACAGCCTGGCGCGCACGTGAAGCCAGCACCCACTTCACATGGCGGATCCGGCAGCCTCGATCGCGTCCTTACGGGCTTCCGAGGTCCGACCGGATCCAGTTTGCGGCCATCATGTCGCCAGCATGGCTCGCCCTTTTCCCTTGCTGACCGGATTCGGCCACGAGTGGCCACGCATCTCATCTCTTTTCGCCACTTCAGTCATTGTCGCCCCCAGTTCGAGCAGCTCTCGATGGAGGCCGGACTGCCGCCGATCCGGCTCCACGACCTCCGCCACGGCGCCGCGACCTTCCTCCTCGCCGTCGGCTACGACATGAAAGTCGTCCAAGAGACGCTCTGGCTGTCGTCGCTCGCGATTTCTGGCGCCCGAGCCTGACTTCGAGTGTTCTTCATTCCACCAAGGCTCTCAGGCACTCTTATCGTCTCCGCCTAGGCCCGCGACAAAATCGACTTGGGGTGGGCCGAGGGGGCTCCACTCGCCGAAGGTGGATACCACGTTTCTGACGAGATCTCTGGTGCTCGGTGTCCACTCTTCAGCCGTAGTGGCGAACAGCAGGCGATCGGCGCAGAGCCACGCGGCTGCGCGGCATTTCTTGCGGACCTCCTCTTTCCGCCTCGTGCCGGTCAGTTCACCGGGTCTCTTGCACTCCGCCACAGTGAGCCATTCTCGGTAACGCTTGTGGACGCTGGGTGATCGTCAGGTGGTCCGGTCGTTCTCGTGGTGGAGCAAGACGAGGGCGGTCTGGGTGATTGCGCCGATCCGGTAGGGATCGAGGCTGACGTGGCGCAGGGCTTTGAATCGTGTGATGAGCAGGGCGTTGGCGCGTTCGCCGATGCCACGCACACCGCGGAGCAGCTTGTTGTAGGTCTGCTGGTCGGTGGTGAGCCGGCGGCCTTTGAGCTTCTTGACCGGGACGCACAGGACGTATGCGGCGCCTTCGTAACCGAGGTCGGCCAGGCCGGTCAGCTGGTCGCGGGCGGCGGCGAGGGCGTCGATGATGCCGTGTTCGCGGGCGCAGGTCATGTCGTGCTGGCGGCCGGGCCGCACATCGGAGGTCCACAGCGGCCACCCGTCAGGCGCGGAGACGACCTGGATGTTGCCGCCGTGGTGCTTGTGCTTGCCCGACCACCACAGATCCGCGCCGTTGGGCCCGGGCGTGCTGACGCGGTCGGTGGGGATCAGCACTCCGTCCAGGTTCACATGCGACAGCCCGGCGGCCTTGGCCGCTTCGAGTGCCTCGGCCAGGCCAGGGGCTTGAGCGGCGAGCACGTCGATGCCCTCGTGCAGGTAGCGGTACACGGTCTTGCCGCTGATGCCGTGGTCGGCGGCGAGCTGTTTGACGCGGGTGCCGTCCAGGAACCAGCGCAGCACCAGCACCGCCTGGACGAAACAACCCAGTCTGCGGCGACCTCGCCGGGTGCCGCGCCGCCGCCGCTCGGCGTGCAGCAGGCTCGACAGAAACAGCACCGTCTCCCGACGCATGTCCAGCTCGGCGGTGTATGTGACACTTGAGGGCACGTGAAGCCTCTGCTCTATGAAGTTGATCTCTCGACAAGATCACTTCTAGCAGGGGCTTCACGTCTTCTTGGGGCCAGGGCCACCAGGTCGACGGCACGCTCGGCAGTCACATCGCGCGACTGATCGTTACCGAGAATGGCTCAGGGTCGGGCTCGGAGGGTGGTGCGCAGCGAGGTGTCGTCGTGGGGGTCGGGGCTCAGGATGCGGCGGGTCACGGCGTCGTGCTCTTGGAACACGGCGTGGTGGGTGAGGCCGAGGTCGGACCGGAGGGAGGCGGCGAAGCGGTCGCGGAGGGGGACCGAGGAAGAGGAGGGGCCCGCTTCGGTGACGGTCTCGGCGTCCATGGCCAGCAGTTCTGCCCCGTACTGCTCGGCTACCGTGGCGGCGATCTGGAAGCCGTCATGGTCGAGGTCTCCGGCGTAGCGGAGCCGGACGCCTTGGTCGCGGGCCAGTTGCAGGAATACGTGGTCGACGGCGCGCAGGTGGCCGCTGGTGCAGGCCAGCGGGACGTCGGAGCCGCAGGCCATGGCCGCCTCCAGCACGGACGGGTTCTCGACGACCGTCACGGTCTGCGGGGCCAGGGTGGGGGGATCGCGGGTCAGGTCCAGCAGGGTCAGGGCGACCGGGACGTCGGACTCGCGGAGTCTGCGGTCGATGACACCGTCCGCGGTGGTACGGATGCGGTGCAGCAGGATGGTCGACGTGAGCCGGTCGGCGAAGATCCCCGCTTCGGCCAGCAGCGCACGGGTGTGGTGGGGAAGGGTGGGCTCGGGGTGGCCGGTGACCTCCATGACCGCGTAGACCAGGCAGCTGCCGTTGAATCCGCCCAGGTCGAAGTAGTGCGGGTCGCCCGCGCAGTCGTGGGCGAGCTTCGGCAGGCTGACCGGAGGGGTATAGGGCACGCGTTCGGTGACGTGGGCCAGGGCGGTGATGAGGCGGCGGGCCTTGGGGATGTCAGCGCCGATGCCGCTGGTTTTCAAGCGGCGGACCAGCCGGGGGAGGCGGGGGAACGCCGAGTCGGCGTGCTCCCAGAGTTCGCGGCGCTGCCCGGCCGCCTCCCGCCGATCGGCGGCCCGATTCACCACGGGCCTGCCCGTGACCTGCTCGGCCAAGAGAGCGACCTCGTTGGCGGACGCATCGGCGACCTGGAGGAGTTCGCGCAGCGGCACGTCGGTCGTGGCGCCCTCGACAGTGACGGCGGAGCGACCGCGGCGGCGCCGGGTGCAGGTGTCCAGGTATGTACGCAGCTCGGCCAGGGCTCCCAGCGGAAGGTCCGTCACTTTCAGGGTGACGATCTGGTCGGCGGACCGTCCCGCGCAGAGCCGGTCGTGCAGGGCCTTCCAGAAGGGGACGAAGTCCGGGTCCCGGGCGAACTCGGCGAGGATCCCGCTCACGCCATCCCGTCCAGAGTGACCGGCCGGGGTTCGCCGCGGCCCTCCCACAGCCAGGGGATGGTGATGCGGTTGCGGCCGGAGGCGACGACCTGGTGGACCATGGCCCGGCCCGCCTCCCGTTTGATCATGGGGGTGATGGACGGGGTGGTGGCCAGCACGTCGAAGTCCCAGGAGCGCAGCAGCGCCAGCACCTGGCGTAGGTTGGGCTCGTCGAATGCGGCGTCGATCTCGTCGATCGACAGCAGGCGCGGCCCGCGGTAGTCGCCCGAGTACATGGACCAGGCGGCGGCCAGCAGCGGCAGCATCGTGGCGAGCCTGCGCTCACCGGTGGACAGCGTCTCCAGCGGGTTGGAGCGCGTGCCGACCTTGCGGAACGCCTCGTTCGACGATCCGTCGCCGAAGGAGGAGTGGGTCACGAAGATGTCCCACTCGTGCCAGGAGCGGTAGTCGAAGGTGTGGGCGACCCGGTCGGGCCAAGGCTCGTCGGCCTTCGCGTCCATCCGCTGGCGCAGGACGGTGTACATCTCCTCGAAGGACCGGTCGGTCGGGGCCTCCTCGATGAGTTTGATCATGCGGACCGCGTCCTCGTCCTCCTTGCGCACGTCCCAGTCGACCTGGAGGCCGACGTTCGCCACGCCCGTGCGGACGCCGTCCAGCGTCTCGCGGATCTGCCGGACCAGCTCGCGGGCCGCCTCCCGGCGGATCTGGATGTCCTTGCGGAGCCGGGTGAACATGCCGGTGCGCATCGCCTGCTTGAAGTCGTCGCGCAGGTCCTCTTCGAGCAGGGCGATGCTGGCCTCCAGGGATGCCAGGGCATCGCTCAGGTCGTCGCCGCGCACGGTGTCGGGCTCGGCGACGACGGCGCGGCGCCACTCGGTCCCCTCGATCGAGACGAGCATGACCTGGCGGTTGAAGCGGGCCAGTTCGCCACTGGTGTCGCGGGCGCTGTTCTCGACCGTTTTCAGTGCCCGGTCACGGAACCGGACGAGCTGGGCGTGCCGGTCCGCGTGCGCGTGGCGGTCGGCCAGCAGCAGCCGCGACCACTCCAGGGCGGCGGTCAAGTGGGCCGGCCGGCCGGACGGGTCGGCGGTGATGCCGTCCGGCAGCGTGGCCAGACCCTCGTCGATCAGGCGGCCGAGGGCGCGCACGGAGCGGTCGCGTTGCTGCTCAGCGGCCCGGCGTTGCGGAGCGACGTTCTCCAGGGTGACCTCTGCCCTGGTCTGCTCCTTGTCGGCTTCCTCCTTCTCGGTGCGGAGTGTCTCGATCTCCGACTTGACCCGGCCAAGCTGTTCGGAGAGCCGGTTCTTGGTGGTGAGAAGGTCGTCGTATTCGGCGCCGTAGAGCCTGCGCATCGTCTCGACCGCAGCGACGGCCTTCCTCGCTTTGGCGCGTGCCTCACCGGCCCGGTCGGACATCCTGGCGGCAGTGGCCCGGGCCGTGGCGGCGGTCTGGTGATCGCGGCGTGCGGCCCGCATCAGTTCGGTGCAGCGGAGAGCTGCCATGCGGCCATCCCGGACCAGCAGTTCGAGCGCGCCGACCGCTCCGGCGTGGTTGTCCAGGGCGTCTTGGGACGTGGGAAGCAGGGAGCCGTCCGGGAGGGCGGCCGCCTTGTTGAGGGCGCCCAGCGCGGAGCGGACCGTCCTGGTGGCCTCGTCATGCTTCTCGGCGGCGTCGATGGCGGCGGTCTCGGCGCGGATGAGCGCCTCCTGCGCGCGATCTTCGGCGCTGTGCGCGGTGCGGACGGCGTTCACCGCGGAGTGGGGGAACCCGTTCTGTTCTCCGTCAGCCTCCTCCTGGGCGCGGGCGGCTTCCAGGCGGGCGGTCTCGCATCCTTGGGCGGATCGCCGCAGTTCCGCGGCGTTCTCCTCCGCCTTGGCCGCGGCGGAGCCGGCGGATCGTGCTGTCCGCTCGGCGTGCTCCAGGCTCTGCCGGGCTCGATCGAGCCGGGCGGAACGTGCGTCGGAGCGTTGCCGGAGGGTCGTCATGACCTGCTGGAGCGCGAGGTCCGCCTGAGCGGTGCGCTGCGCCGCCTGCCGCTCGGTGATGGAATGCTCGCGGGTCAGGCTGGCGAGGTCGTGGCGGGCCGAGGAGAGCGCGTCGGCGGTGGGCAGGGCATCCCGTTCGGCGGCCGCAGCGAGGACGTGGCCTTCGCGTCGGCTGAGTTCCTGGCCGGCCAGTCGCAGTTCCTGCTCGCGCTCGGCGAGGCGCTGCTCCAGATCCGCGAGGCGCTGTCGCCGGGCGCGTTCCCGGGCAGTACGGCCGATGTAGGCCGCCTGGTAGCCCTGGGGACAGGCAGCGGTGAGCACGCCGTTGCGCAGGGCACCGGGCGCGGGGGAGTCGACCGGGATCGAGCGCAGCAGCCGGTGGATCGCCTCGGCGGAGCCGCCGTCCTGCGCGTCGGGCTGGAGGAAGTCGGCCAGTGTCCGGTGCGGGGCGGACGCGGTGGGGGTGAGGACGAGATCACCGGCGACCGGGCGGCCGTCCGGCCTGATCAGCGCGTCGAGGAGACCCGACGCCAGCAGGGCTCCTTCGAGCCGGTCGGCCTCCTCGGCGGGAAGGTGGCCGGCGAAGTCGACGACGGCCCACAGGGGGACGCCGTCGTCGGCCGAGCGCGACCGCCATTGCGGTGCGGGCGGGACGAGGGCGGTCCGGCGCGCTCGCACGACGTCGGCGCGCAGTTCCTCGATGCCTGCTTCGATCGTTTTGATGACCTCGCGGGCCTCGGCGACCTGATGGTGCAGTTCCGCGGCGGCCGCCGCGTGGGCCTTGTGGGCGGCCAGGCGGACGGACGCGGGCTCGACCCCGCGCAGCGCCTCGTCGGAGAGCGGAGCCGACGGCTCGGGGAGCGGGATGGCGCCGGGATCGAGGTAGGCCAACGCCGTTCGCCAGCGGTGAGCGCCGGCCAGCCAGTCGCGGGCGGCCTGGAGCGCGGCGGCCGCGGCGTCGGAGCGGCGCCGCCAAGCGTCCCGTTCCGCCTCCCCCGCGTCGGTGATCTCGCGGTGGTGGTCGGCACGCCCCTGCTCGAGCTCGGTCTCATCGGCCTGTTCCGCGGCGGCGTTCTCGGCCTGGACGTCCAGCAGGCCGCCTTCTTCCTCCCGTACCACGTCGAGTGCCCGGCGGTGGGCGGCGTGGGCGTCGGCGGCGAGCCCTTCGGCGGCGTTCACGAGGGCCTCGGCGGTCGCCGCACGTTCCCGATGCCCGGTCAGGTCGATGCGCAGGCCGGCGGCCGCCACCTCCTCGGACAGCCATCGCCGGATCCGGTCCGCGGGCAGGCGGTCGTTCTCCGCGGCCTGATCCGGTGCGCACAGGTCGGGTGGCGGCGGCCGGAGGTGGCGCAGCCGGCCGGACCAGGTGCCGAGCCCGTCGAGGAACACGGTCTCGGCCTCCTGCCGATCGCGGGTGGCGCCTTCCAGGGCTTCGCGCGTGACGGACTCCCCGATCTCGGCCTCCTGCCTGCCCTGGGCGAGGGTCCGTTCCGCCGTCTGGGCCTCGAAGTGCAGGCGCAGCGCGGTCCGGACCCGGGCGACTTTGCCCGTGCGCGCTTCGGTCCAGGCGAGCGGTGTCGCGCACAGTTCGTCCAGATCGACAGCTGGCGGCTCGGTGTGCGGCTCGGCGGCACAGAGCCCGCGGTAGACCGAGATTATGCGGTCGGTCGCGGACGCGGCACCGAGATGTTCGCCGTCCTGCCGTAGCCGCTCGGCGAAATCGAGCAGATGACTCTGCGCCTGGTGTGCTCTGGAAGCCGATTCCGCGGAGCCGTCCATCGCCGTACCGGCATCGGTGGCGGCCTGCTCGGCCTGCGCCTCGGCGTCGGCGGCGGTGTCGTCCAGCTCGGCGGCGCGTTCCTCGCGAAGGGGCAGCTCGGCCCCCGCGTGGTCCCTGAGCATCCCCTCGGCGGCGGACAGCTCGCCTTCCAGCCGAGAGACGCCCTCGTACTTCCGCGCGAGCCGCCGCTGGATGCCCTCAGCCGTCGCCTGGGCCCTCTCCAGATCATGGGACGCCTGGCGCGCCTGGCGGGTCTGTTCGTCGTAGGCGTTGTTGGCGGCGGCCAGTTCGGCGGCCTGGAGCTGGGCGACGGCGCTGCGGTAGCTGCGGTAGTGCTTGTCCGTCTGGGCCAGCAGCCGCGCCTCCTTGCGGGACTGGTCGAGCTGCTTCTCCAGCTCGGAGATCCGCGCCATCGCATCGGCGACGACCTTGAGCCGATCGGGTTCGAGCGCTGGCAGCGCGTCGGTGAGGACTTGGCGCATTTCCTTGGGTGAGATCGCCTCAGCCGTCCGCACGCTGCGCAGGCTGCGCAGCACACCCACGAGGGCCTCGAACTGGATCTCGTTCAACGGGGCGAACAGGTGGTTCCGGACGGCGTCGCGGAACTCGTGCTCGTCCCCGAGGCTCAGCGGCACGCCGGCGAGTGCCGAGCGGGGGACGGCCGAGGACAGGAACAGCCGGCCGCCGAGTGCGGCGAGCTGCCCGCCGAGATCGTCGATCTTCACCGTGGCGCGTTCGCGCCGCAGGGCCAGCTCGTGGCCCACGCGCGCTGGCACGATGAAGAAGGCGCGCTGGAGTTTCCCGCCGGTCGAGCGCAACCACATCCCGGTGGTCATGTACCGGGTCTGCCCGGTGCGCTCGTCGCGGTACCCGTACTCCAGCCACCACAGACCGGTCCGGTCCTCCTGCTCGTTGCGGTCGGTGTGCCTGCTGGCCAGGGTCCCGCTGGCCTTTCCGGACACCGACAGCGCCTTCTGCGAGATCTCGGCGTCGAGCAGCACGGTGATCAGCATGGAGGCGGTGAGCGACTTGCCCGAGCCGTTGGGCCCGGCGAGGGCGAGCCAGCCGCCGGCGAAGAAGAGGACCTCGTCCGACCAGGCCCACGAGTTGATCGCGCCGGCCCGGGTCGGCTGCCAGCGGCCCTCGGCACCCGGAACGCCCGGCACCGTCGTCTCGGTCACCGGGTGGAGCGGGTTTGCGTCAGGGGACACGGCTGACTCCTCAGTCCTCGTCGGTGAGAAGGGAAGGCTGAACCGCTGATCCGGCGTCCGTGCGGGCGGCGGCGGGAACCGGCGGGGAGTGGACCTTGACATGCCACAGGCGGGCGCCGGGTGTGGAAAGCCAGGTGCCGCCGCGGTGCGGATCGGGACGCAGCAGCCCGACGTTGGTCAGCTCGGCGGCGGCGACACGGGCGAGCACCGGCAGCCTTCCAGCGTAGGCGGCGGCCCAGCGGGGCCGATCCCGGCGCGCCAGTTCCAGCACCTCCACCGCCTCAGCTGTGGACAGCGGAGCCGCGGGGTCGGTGCGGCGAACGATCGCCGCCAGCAGGGCGAGGGAGGCCTGCCGTTCGGTGCGGCGTCCGTGGGGGAACTCGATGCCTGTTCCGGTTCCGTCGCGATCTGTCACTTCCCACCAGTCCCGGCGGACCGTGGCGATGTAGCCGAACGAGGTGATGAGGTCCAGCGCGCGCTCGCGCCCCGCGGGGGTGTGGAGGTAGGGGGAGCCCTCGGTGGGGTCGTCCACCGGATCGGTCGCGGGGTCGTCGGCGATCCGGCGCATCAGCCTCACCCGCCGTTCATCCAGCGACGGCACGTCGGACTCGGCCGAATCGCTCAGGGTCGCCCGCGACAGCGCCGCGGCGTGCTGCTCCGGCGGGAGTGACGCGAGGCCGAGCAGCAGGGGGGACAGGGAGGAGAACTTGGTGGCCAGACGCTCCCGGGAGGCCGTGACCACCAGGTTGGCCTCCTCGTCGTCCACCACGCGGTCGAGGTCGTCGTCGACGGTGGCCGTACCTTCGGCGACCAGCAGCTTCAGCGCGTCCACGAGGCAGAGCCGATTGCTCCGCGCCTGCTGCTTGGACACGTCCTCGGCGAGAACCACCGGAAACGGGGGGAGGGTCCTTTCGTCCTCCTCAGTGGCGCACGTCTGGGCGATGGCCTGGAGGAGCTCCTGGAGGCTCATCCGCGACCTGCGCCACAGCTGCTCGCAGATCAGCGCACAGCAGATCAGGACCTTCTTGGACGCGAGGGGGCCGTCCCCGCGCGCACGCTGGAGCCGAGGCCCTCGATCGGACGGCACGTCCGCCCGGCGCTTGTGCAGCCGGATGAGGGAGGCGGTCTCCGACACCTCTAGCGTCCAGCCGAGCTCGTCGTGGAAGAAGGCGGTGAGCCGTTCGCGCCCTTTGAGCGCTGTGCGGTATTCCTCCGGGTGGAATTCGGCCCGGAGGCGCCCTGTGGCGTTCAGGATGCGCGCGGCCGGGCTGAGGTCGGGGTCGAGGCGCCGCCCGGTCATGCGATGCCCTGCCGGGACGGCATGTTCTCGATGGGAGGGGACGCACCCGGCTCAAGCGAGGTGACGCGCAGGCGCAGGTCGCGTCCCCAGAAGGACAGAGCCCCTTCGGCGAAGTCCGCTCGGGCTGTGGGGCCATGGTCGATGCAGCGGATCTCGACCAGGACGTCCGCCCCGTCCACGTGCCCCGCCCCGGTTCCCGTCACGGGGTCGAGGCGCATGAGCGCGGTCTCCACGGCGCGCAGCAGGGTCTCGACGGCCTCCGCGCCCAGCCCCGCGAAGTAGGAGAGTTCCACTTCGCCGGAGGTGACCAGCAACTTGGCCAGGCGGCGGTTCCGCTCCGCCTCCGCCATGGCCTCGGCCAGCGCGGCCTTCCGGTCGGCGGCGGTGTCAGGAACCGCACGGGGACGGCCGCTGGTCCGGCCTTGCCGCTCGTGCTCGCGGAGCGTCACCTCCACACGGTGGCGATCGGGGCGGCCTGCCGCCTCGGTGCCGTGGGCCACATCCTCCTCGGCCCGGGGGGTGACCGCATGCCATGCGGACCAGTCGCCGAAGGCGGCGGCATGGATGCACCGCGCGTCCTCGTCGGACCGCTGCCGGTGCAGGCTCTGGGCCAGGGCGTGGAAGTCGGCCCCGAGGTCGGAGCCGCGGCGGCGCGCCGAGTAGCGGCGGTCGATGGCGATGAGGAGCGTGTAGACGGCGCCGGACGCGGAGGAGATGAGCCGCTGGACCGTGCCCTCCGGGGCGAACCAAGATCCCAGAGCCGACAGCAGCCGTACCCGCTCCTCGACCCAGTGGTGTTGGTCGCGGGCGTCGATGAGCCCGGCGTGGGCGACCGCGGCCTCGGCGACCTGGCGGTGGCCGACCCGCTCCAGATCGGCCAGTGCCTTCTCGACCGAGACGAACGCTCTCTCGTACTCGCGGGGGAATTGCCGCAGCGCCTCGATGACACGATCCCTGTTCGCTCCGAACAGCATGTCGTTGGTGACGTCCGCCTGGACCAGCTGGCCGAGCGCGGCGTAGAAGTCGGCGGTCACACGCTGGAGTTCGCCGATGCGGGTCCGGACGTCGTCGAGGTCCATCGGCAGCAGGCCCCTGCCCCTGCCCTCCTTGACATGGGCGGTGTCGTCGCCTTCCGCGAAATGCCTGATGATCTCTCGGATCGTGGTGGCGATGCTGTCGAGCAGGCGGCTGGGCAACTGCAAGGCGCGGCCGACGTCCAGGACCGCGTCCCGTACGGCCGCCACGACCGTCCGGCCCCGGCGGGTCAGCGCCCATGCCTCCTGCCTGACGATCAGCCCTTGGTAGTTGCGGACGGGGACGGCGTAGTCGCGGAAGGGTTCGGCGAGCCCGTCGCCTGCCAGGCGTTCCAGGGCGCTGCGCAGATCCTGCTCCGACAATGGAGCGTGGAACCCGATCTCGCGCATCTCGGCCGTGATCTCATCGAGATCGGCCATGGGGCCGCAGGTCGACAACCGTTCCAATGCCGCTAGGAGCGCGGTCCACCGATCGCGTGCCAGATCGTCGGAGAGGGAGAACACCGCCCAATCGGAGTGCTGTACCGCCTGCCACCACAGCCGTGGTTGTTCCAAGGCGGCCTCCCAAGCGTTGGTGACTGGCGCCCGCTCTGGCTGAGGCTGTCAGGAGTATCAAGAATAGTCCCCTGGGGAGTCACATTCCTTCGGAGATGGCCGCAATCTGCCATTCGGCAGTCATGGTTTGTCTTTTTTGCTGCGAATGTATTTTCGATTCTGGGTGCCGACCACGTCCGCGGGGACGTCGCCCCGGGCGGGCGTGCCCGCGGAGGTGGGACCCGCACCGGCGCCGTCCGCCTTGTCGCCGTCCCACAGGACGACGGTGAGGGCCATCGTGGCCGCGATGGCGGTGACCCCGGCCCCTAGCAGCATCCAGCGCCGGGTGGCCAAGCGCCGTGACCCGGCCCTGTCGTAGGGGGCGTCGGCCCCGGCGGAGGGGACGAGGGTGGCGGGGATGTGAGCAGAGGGGACGCGTGCGCAGGGGAGGTGAGCGGCGGGGAACCGGATGGAGAG
>NZ_SMKK01000091.1 GCF_004348425.1 Actinomadura sp. 7K507 | reverse complement strand
GACCTGAACCGTCGTGACCGCATCGCGGCACCCACGACTGCGCCGACCTCAGCCCCGCCGCAACCCCGCGACGACCTGAACCGTCGTGACCGCATCGCGGCACCCACGACTGCGCCGACCTCAGCCCCGCCGCAACCCCGCGACGACCTGAACCGTCGTGACCGCATCGCGGCACCCACGACTGCGCCGACCTCAGCCCGCCGCAACCCTGCGACGACCTGAACCGTCGTGACCGCATCGCGGCACCCACGACTGCGCCGACCTCAGCCCGCCGCAACCCTGCGACGACCTGAACCGTCGCGATCGCGTCCGAAGGCAGGTTTCGAGCGAAGCAAGAAACCTGATCGCGCAGCGAGCCCCCAGGGCGAGTCGGAGCGATGCAGCGATCGCACGCAGTGCCCGCCGAAGGAGGGCCTCCAAGGCCCGACGCCAAGGGCACTGCAATAAGAGAGACGCCAAGGGCACTGCAGTAAGAACAGAGTCACGTTGACGTTCGGTTAGTCCGGAATGCACCGTGTTTGCTTGCTCATTACCTCTGTGACGCTTACCGTTACGGCAGTGAGGAGTTACTCCGCGTCTCGCGGATTGCCATACGACCGAGCACGTTCCAGCAGCTGAGAGGCATAGAGGACACGTTCGTCGACCGGAAGTGGCCGGTTCACCGGGGGCGCGCCGCGCGCTGCCCGGCGATGTCGTGCATCCGGCCGTCCGACTGGCGCGAGTAAATCCTCGCTAGGCAGGGCCCCGACTCCGGACGGGCCCGCGGCGAGGAAGGATCGGCCTCATGGAGAGCGTCCTGCTGGGTGCAGCGCTGCTGGTGACCCTGGTCGCTCTCGTCATCGTCGTCCTGCGGCGCCCGGGCATGCCCGGGAAGGCCGCGGCGGAGATGGCCCGGGCGCAGAGCGAGGCCGACGAGATCCGGTCCAAGGCGAAGCGGGACGCCGGGGAGGTCCTGGAGAACGCCGAGCGGGACGCGCAGCGGATCGCGTCGGCGGCGCGCGCGGAGGTCGAGGACGAGGGCAGGGTCCTCCGCGACGATCTGCGGACCGTGCGGGAGGACTTGGAGCGCCGGGAGGCGCGGCTCGCGGAACGGGAGCAGCGGCTCGACGGTGAGGTGCGGCGCCTGGAGGAGTGGCAGGGACGGCTCGCCGAGACCAAGAAGGCCCTCGAGAACCGCGAGAAGGAACTCGACGGCGTCGCCGAGGAGCGCCGCAAGGTGCTGGAGCAGGCCGCCGGGCTCACCGCCGAGCAGGCCAAGGGCGAACTCGTCGCGGCGATCGAGAACCAGGCCAAGCGGGAGGCCATCCCGATCACCCGCGAGATCGAGAACTCGGCGCGGGAGGAGGGCGACAAGCGCGCCCGCAAGATCGTGACGCTGGCGATCCAGCGGGTCGCCAGCGAGCAGACGGCCGAGTCGGTCGTGTCGGTGCTGCACCTGCCGAGCGACGAGATGAAGGGCCGCATCATCGGCCGCGAGGGCCGCAACATCCGCGCGTTCGAGACCACGACGGGCGTCAACCTGATCATCGACGACACGCCGGAGGCGGTGCTGCTGAGCTGCTTCGACCCGGTGCGGCGGGAGGTCGGGCGGCTGACGCTGGAGAAGCTGGTCCTGGACGGGCGGATCCACCCGCACCGGATCGAGGAGATCTACGAGCGCAGCAAGAGCGACGTGGAGCAGCTGTGCGTCCGGGCGGGGGAGGACGCGCTGGTCGAGGTCGGCATCGCCGACATGCACCCGGAGCTCATCGCCCTGCTCGGCCAGTTGCGGTACCGCACGTCGTACGGGCAGAACGTGCTGAAGCACCTGATCGAGTCCGCGCACATCGCGGGGATCATGGCGAGTGAGCTGCGGCTGCCGGTGGAGGTCACCAAGCGGTGCACGCTGCTGCACGACATCGGCAAGGCGCTGACCCACGAGGTGGAGGGCAGCCACGCGCTGATCGGCGCGGAGATCGCGCGGCGGTACGGCGAACACGAGGACGTCGTGCACGCCATCGAGGCGCACCACAACGAGGTCGAGGTCCGGACGGTCGAGGCGGTGCTGACCCAGGCGGCCGACGCCGTCAGCGGCAGCCGTCCGGGGGCGCGCAGGGAGTCCCTGGAGGCGTACGTCAAGCGGCTGGAGCGGCTGGAGGAGATCGCCCGCGACAAGCACGAGGGCGTGGAGAAGGTCTTCGCGATGCAGGCCGGGCGGGAGATCCGGGTGATGGTCAAGCCCGACTCCGTCGACGACATCCAGGCGCAGGTCATCGCGCGCGACATCGCCAAGCAGGTCGAGGACGAGCTGACGTATCCGGGGCAGATCCGCGTCACCGTCGTCCGGGAGTCCAGGGCGATCGAGTTCGCCCGCTGAGGGGACCGGGTCCGGCGAAGGGCGTGCCCGTCCGCCGGCGCGGAGGCGGACGGGCGGGTCCTCAGCCGACCGTCAGCTCGATCGGTTCGACGCCCCGCGGCTCGAACCCGAGCGTCTGGCCGTAGAACGCCAGCTCGACCTCCAGGCAGCGGATGACCGTGTCGGCCCGGCGGAAGCCGTGCGACTCCCCTTCGAACGTGAGGTAGGCGTGCGGCACCTTCTTCCCCGCCAGTGCCAGCGCGAAGCGTTCGGACTGGTCGGGCGGCACGACCGGGTCGCTGAGGCCTTGCAGCAGCAGGACGGGGCAGGCGGTCTCGCCGGCGTGGCTGAGCGGTGAGCGCTCCTCGTAGGCGCGTTCGAATCCGGGCAGCGGCCCGATCAGCCCGAACAGGTAGTGCGACTCGAAGTCGTGCGTGGCCTCGGCGAAGCTCTGCAGGTCGCTGATCCCGAAGTAGGACGTGGCGGCCTTGAACACGCCGGTCCGGGTGACGGCGGCGAGCGTCGTCCAGCCGCCCGCGGAGCCGCCGCGGATGGCCAGGCGGGCCGGGTCGGCGATGCCGCCGTCGACGAGGGCCTGCGCGGCTGCGACGGCGTCCTCGACGTCCACGACGCCCCACTGGCGGCGCAGCCGTTCACGGTAGGCGCGGCCATAGCCGGTCGATCCGCCGTAGTTGACGTCGATGACGCCGATGCCCCGGCTGGTGAAGAACGTCCGTTCCAGGTCGAGGGCCGTGGAGACGTGTCCCGTCGGCCCGCCGTGCACGAACACCACGTACGGCGGCAGCTCCCCCTCGGGGGCGGCGGCGTCGGGGTTGGCCGGCGGGAAGACGTAGGCGTGGACGGGACGCCCGAACGGTCCTTCGAGGCGTTCGGCGCGAGGCTTGGACAGGTAGGCGATGTCGGGGAGCTCGGCCAGCTCCCGGCGCAGGCCCTCGACGCGGCCGGTGGTGGTGTCGATCCGCACGACCGACGTCGGCAGGTCGGGACCGCCGGCGATCCCGACGATCGTCGTGCCGTCCGTGGACAGCTGCGTCTGCCAGTGCCCGTACGGGACCTCCAGGTCGGTGAGGTCGAGCGTCTCCGGGTCGTAGACGCCGAGGCGCATGTCGCCTTCGCCGTGCAGGACGGCCAGGCGCCCGTCGCCGAGGAGCGCGTAGGGCATGCCGCCGAGCTGCCACAGCGGGCCCGCGAACTCCTCCTCGGCCGGGTAGAGCGCCTGCGGGGACTCGCCGTGCAGGCCGACCTGGTAGATGTTCCACCAGCCGGGCCAGTCGGAGATGACGTACAGGGACTCGTCGTCGCGCCACACCGGCGCGACCGCGGACTCGCTGAGGCCGCCCTTGACCGTGCGGGGTGCGACTGTGGTGCCGTCCTCTATCGCCGCCACGCGGATTTCGGTGCCGTCCCAGGGCATGCGGGGGTGGTTCCACTGCACCCACGCCAGATGCCCGCCGGCGGGGGACGGGGCTGGGGAGGCGTAGAAGTCGGCGCCGGTGACGAGTTCCCGGATCGCGCCGGCGTCCTCGGCCGCGCTGCCGTCCAGGGGGATGGCGACGATGGCGCGCCTGATGCCCGTGATGCCCGGCTCATCGGCAGGGGGGCCGGTGCCCTCCGTTCCCTCGGCGCTCTCCGCGGTCTCCGTACCCTCCGCCGCCGGGGCAGCAGGAGCAGCGGGAGGCGCGGGTTCCACCGGGGGTGCAGCGATGTGGCCCTCGCACACGCACCAGATCTCCGTGCCGTCGGGGGACACGACGTAGTCGGCGTAACGCAGCCCGGCCGGCACGGCCGGCTCGGGGGTCAGCGGATACGGCTTCGGGTCGCCCTCGTCGAGCCGGTGGAGCCGCTGATCGTCGTAGTTGGAGAAGACGATCGACCGCCCGCCGGCCGTGCGGACCGGCAGGTACGACCGCCCGCCGTACTCGTGGACGCGGGTGCGGGCGTCCCACGGCGCCTGCAGGAGCTCGGTGCGGTGACCGCCTTTGAGATGGATGACCGTGGTCCGCCCGCCCTCCTCGGGCCGGGTCTCCTGCCACCAGACGTCGCTGCCGGCGACGGTGGGGAAGCTGAGACGCAGCCGGGCGCGGGCGACATCAGCCGCGGAGATGGGTGAAGGCCATGAGCCGAAGGGAAGGGTCGCACGAGCGGTCATACCAGGAATCGTCCCGCATACGGGGACGTGTTGGGGTCATGACGGGCCGTTTGAACTCGGAAAGATACAAGCCGTCCACCAGGCAACTCACGGGTAACACAGGTGATCAGCGCGGTGCGCGCCACCGAATCGGACCCCGGGTCCCGTACACCGCGAACCGCCCCACGAGACCGCGAAAGGGGCGCCGCCGGAACCGGCGGCGCCCCGAGGCGAGGGTGCGGGCTCAGGCGGCTCCGGCCTCGCCGGTGGCCTGCCGGGACATGCCCGGGGCCGGGGGAGGCCCGGCGGTGCCCATGCTCTTGGCCGAGGTCTTGCGGCTGCGGCGGCTGCGGCGCTCCAGCCACGTCGCCACCCGGCTCAGCGACATGTTGATCCCGATGTAGATGATCGCGACCACGATGCCGGCCTGCAGGACGTTGTTGCTGTAGTTGGCGGGGACCTGCTTGAACCCCGCCTGGAGGAACTCGCCGTAGGCGATGATGAAGCCGAGCGCGGTGTCCTTCAGGAGCACGACGATCTGGCTGACGATCGCCGGCATCATCACCGTGACGGCCTGCGGCAGCAGGACGAGCCGCATGACGCCGTTCTTGCGCAGGCCGACGGAGTAGGCGGCCTCCGACTGCCCCTTCGGGATCGACAGGACGCCCGCGCGCACCACCTCGGCCAGCACCGAGCCGTTGTACATCACGAGCCCGAACACGACCGCGGCGAAGGCGGGGACGGTGACCACCCCGGCGTTGCTCTCCACGCCGAAGATGAAGAAGAAGTAGTCCACCGACATCCGCTGGAGCTGGCCGAACGGCGACTCGGCGATCGCGGGGCTGATCTTGTTGGGGACGAAGAACGCCAGGAAGATCAGGATCAGCAGCGGGATGCCGCGGAAGAACTCGACGACGGCGCCGGCCGGGATCCGGATCCACCAGTGGTCCGAGAGCCGGGCCAGGCCGAACACGGCGCCGAACAGCAGCGCCAGCACCGTCGCCAGGGCGGCGGCCTTCAGCGTGTTCAGCAGGCCGGGCAGGAGGAGGTGCCGCCAGACCGTCCACTCGGTGAACGGGGTCCACAGGTGGCTCGCGAACTGGTCCTTGTCGTACAGCCGCCAGACGAGCGCGGCCAGGAGTGCGAGGAGCACGGCCGAGACGCCGACGGTCAGCAGCCTGTTCCGCGCGCGCGCCCGCGGGCCTGGGACGTCGAAGAGAACCGACGATTCCTTGCTCACCGCGCCACCGCCATTCGCTTGGCCAGCCAGCCGAAGAAGTAACCGGTCGGCAGGGTGAGGAGCAGGAAGCCGATGGCGACGCCGAGGAACAGCGGGATCACCCCGTCCGAGAACGTCGGCTTGTCGATGATCGTCTTGGTCACCAGCGCGACCTCGCCGTAGCTCGCCGCGGCGGCCACCGTCGTGTTCTTGATCATCGCGATGAGGACGCTGCCCATCGGCGCGATGATCGAGCGGAACGCCTGCGGCAGGATGATCATCCGGAGCGACTGGGTGAACGTCAGCCCGATCGAGCGGGCCGCCTCGGCCTGCCCCAGCGGGATGGTGTTGATCCCCGAACGCAGGGTCTCGCAGACGAACGCCCCGGTGTAGGCGGACAGCCCGACGACCGCCCACCAGTAGTAGGTGGTCGAGGAGACGCTGGAGAACTTCAGGGCGAGGATGTCGTTCAGGCCCAGGCTGCACATCAGCAGCACCAGCGTGAGGGGCGTGTTGCGCACGATGTTGACGTAGCCCGTGCCGAAGGAGCGCATGACGGGCACCGGGGCGACGCGGAAGCTCACCATGACGGTGCCGATGATCAGCGAGAGCACCGCGGCGGCGGCGGCCAGGCGCAGGGTCGCCCAGAATCCCTGGGCGATCTCCCCGAAGTTGTCGAAGAACGGGGTGAAGTCAAACATTGCTGAACTGTTCCATGGCGTTCCAGCGGTCTCGGGTCATGCCGGTGCGTCCCCGCGGGGAGACGTCCTCGCGGGGACGCACCGGCATCACGAATAGGCCTCGGCCTGCGATCAGTCGCAGCCCTCCATCTGCGGGACGGTCTTCACGAGCTTCAGCCCGGTGCCGGCGAAGTGCTTGTCCAGCAGCTTCCCTCCGGTGCCGTCGGAGTACATCTGGTTGATGGCCTTGTTGACGGCCTCGCAGGTCTCGGTGTCGCCCTTCTTCATGCCGACGCCGTACTTCTCGTCGGTGAACGGGGCGTTGATGACCTTGAAGGAGCCCTGCTGCTGGTTGGCGAACCCGGCGAGGATCATGTCGTCGGTGCTGACCGCGTCCAGCGCGCCGGACTTCAGCTTGCTCACGCACTCGGAGTAGCTCTGGGCGTCGACCAGCTTGACGCCGTCGATGTCGAGCTTGCCGTCCGGCGGGGGCTCGGTGATGCGGCGGAAGGAGTTGGACCCGGCCGCCTTGCACAGGCGCTTGCCCTTGAGGTCCTCGGTCTTCTTGATGTCGGTGTTGTCGGTGGTCACCATCGTGTCCTGGTGGGCCACGTAGTACGGGCCGCCGTACGTCACCTGCTGCTTGCGCTCCTCGGTGATGGAGTAGGTGGCGATGACGAGGTCGACCTGCCCGCCGCCGATGAACGACTCACGGTTCGCGGAGGTCGTCTCCTTGAAGGTGATGCCGCTCTCGGGCACGCCCATCTGCTGAGCGATGTACTTGGCGACGTCGACGTCGAAACCGGCGAAGGTGCCGTCGGGCTTCTTCAGCCCCAGCCCCGGCTGGTCGTACTTGATGCCGATGGTCAGTTTCTTGTCGTCCTTGGCCTTCTGGACGACGGTCTTGGCCTCGGTCTTCTCCGTGTCGCTGCCACACGCGGTGAGCGCCAGTGACAACGCCATCCCCGCCCCGATGAGGGCGCCGAAACGACGTACTCGCATTTCTCGTCCTACCTCTGCTCTCTGCCGGAGCCCCGTGGCTCAGTGGACCATTCTCATCCCTGCGGACCGAACAGTTCAGTGGGTGAGGATCTTGGAGAGGAAGTCCTTCGCGCGCTCGGAGCGCGCGTTGGTGAAGAACTCCTCGGGCGTGTTCTCCTCCACGAGCTGGCCGTCCGACATGAACACGACCTTCTGCGCGGCCTTGCGCGCGAACCCCATTTCATGGGTGACGACGATCATCGTCATGCCCTCGCGGGCCAGGCCGGTCATGACGTCCAGGACCTCGTTGACCATTTCCGGGTCCAGCGCCGAGGTGGGCTCGTCGAAGAGCATCACCTTGGGCCTCATCGCGAGGGAGCGTGCGATCGCGGCCCGCTGCTGCTGGCCGCCGGACAGCTGGGCGGGGTACTTGTGCGCCTGGTCGCCGATGCCGACCCGGTCCAGCAGTTCCATCGCGTGCTTCTCGGATTCCCGCTTGCCCTCCTTGCGGACCTTGATCGGCCCGAGGGTGACGTTCTCCAGGATCGTCATGTGGGCGAACAGGTTGAACGCCTGGAACACCATGCCGACGTCGGCGCGGAGTCTCGCCAGTTCCTTGCCCTCTTCGGGAAGCTCCTTCCCGTCGATGAGGATCCTTCCGTCGTCGATCCGCTCCAGCCGGTTGATCGACCGGCACAGGGTGGACTTCCCGCCCCCGGACGGGCCGATGACCACGACGACCTCGCCGGAGTTGACGGTGAGGTTGATGTCCCTGAGGACGTGCAGCTCGCCGAAGTGCTTGTTGACGTGTTCGACTACGACGAGGGGCCGGCCACCCGCGGCGGCCCGCTCCGCGGGGGAGTCCTCCGGCCCGTCCTTGGTGAGGTCGGGCCCGTCTTCGCTGTCCGTCATGCGCCCGGACTTTACGTCATCGGTGACTCCGCGGAAGTTGCCGCGCGGTACCGATACGATCACGAATGCCCATGTCGGGCGGCCTTCCCCGTGGCGGAGAGTGATCATCAGTGGTCGCCCGCGTGGCAGGTCGCCGGTTCCTCGATATCGGCTGGGGCCCGTACCCTTGGTAACCGACATGAGTGCGCCAATGAATACGGCTCCCCGTACGTACGAAATCCGTACTTACGGGTGCCAGATGAACGTTCACGATTCCGAGCGGCTGTCCGGGCTCCTTGAGGCGGCCGGGTACGTGCGCGCCGGGGGCGGCGAACCCGATGTGGTGGTGTTCAACACCTGCGCGGTGCGGGAGAACGCCGACAACCGGCTCTACGGAAACCTGGGCCATCTGCGACCGGTCAAGGACGGTCATCCCGGCATGCAGATCGCCGTCGGCGGCTGCCTCGCCCAGAAGGACCGCGACACCATCGTCAAGCGGGCCCCCTGGGTGGACGTGGTGTTCGGCACCCACAACATCGGGTCGCTGCCCACGCTGCTGGAAAGGGCCCGTGTCCAGAGTGAGGCGCAGGTCGAGATCGAAGAGTCGCTGGTGACCTTCCCTTCGACGCTGCCGACGCGCCGCGAGTCGCCGTATGCGGCGTGGGTGTCGATCTCCGTGGGCTGCAACAACACGTGCACGTTCTGCATCGTCCCGTCGCTGCGCGGCAAGGAGAAGGACCGCCGCCCGGGGGAGATCCTCGCCGAGGTCGAGGCGCTCGTCGCCGAGGGCGCCCTGGAGATCACCCTTCTCGGTCAGAACGTCAACGCCTACGGCTCGGGGTTCGGTGCGCTCGCCGCCGCGCCCGACGACGTCCGCGCGATGACGGAGGGCGGGCAATCCGCGTTCGCGGGGCTGCTGCGGGCGTGCGGCGGCGTCGAGGGCCTGGAGCGGGTCCGGTTCACCTCGCCGCACCCGAAGGACTTCACCGACGACGTCATCGCCGCCATGGCCGAGACGCCGAACGTGATGCCGTCGCTGCACATGCCGCTGCAGGCCGGGTCGGACGCGGTGCTGCGCGCGATGCGCCGCTCGTACCGGCAGGACCGCTACCTCGGCATCATCGAGAAGGTCCGGGAGGCGATGCCGGACGCGGCGATCACCACCGACATCATCGTCGGCTTCCCCGGGGAGACCGAGGCCGACTTCGAGGAGACCCTGCACGTGGTGCGGGAGGCCCGGTTCGCGTCCGCGTTCACGTTCCAGTACTCCAAGCGCCCGGGCACACCGGCGGCGACCATGGACGGGCAGCTGCCGAAACAGGTCGTCCAGGAGCGGTACGAGCGGCTGATCGCCCTCCAGGAGGAGATCTCCTGGGCGGAGAACAAGAAGCAGCTCGGCCGCACCCTGGAGGTCCTGGTCGCCGAGGGCGAGGGCCGCAAGGACGTGGCGACCCGCCGGTTGTCGGGCCGCGCGCCCGACAACCGGCTGGTCCACTTCGGCGTGCCGGACGAGCCGGTCCGCCCCGGTGACATGGTCACGGTGGAGGTCACCTATGCCGCGCCCCATCACCTGGTCGCCGACAAGCCGGTGCTGGACGTCCGGCGGACCCGCGCCGGCGACGCCTGGGAGGCCCGCCAGGGCGGGCGGGACGGCCAGAAGGGCGTTTCGCTCGGAATGCCGGCGATCGGGCGCCCGGCCCAGGCGGACGCGCCGGCGTCCGGCTGCTCCGCCGCCCCCTGAACTCCGGCATGATCGGGGTTGAGCCCCCGTGGTGATCTCCCGTGGTGATCCCCCGCGGGAGGACCCGGGTGGCGGCAGCGGACCCGGTGGCAGGGAGGCAGTGTGCTCGTATCGGCGGCGGTGTGCCCGCATCCGCCCATCCTCGTGCCCGCGATGGCGGGGGAGGCGGCGCCGGAGCTCGACCCGCTGCGCGCCGCGTGCGACGAGGCCGTCCGCCGTCTGAGCGTCTCCGGGACCGGTGGTCCGGTGGACGCGCTCGTCGTCGTGGGCGGCGCCGCGGCGACCCGGTCCTATGGCCCCGGCGCGTACGCGACGCTCCGGCCGTACGGTCTGGCCTGGACGATCCCTGACGAGCCGGGGGACACCGCTGAAGCGCTGCCGCTCTCCCTCACCATCGGCCGCTGGCTGCTGGAGCGGCAGAGCGCCGGTTCCGGCGCCCGGTACGAGGCGGTGGCGTTCGGCGCTCCACCGGAAGAATGCCTGTCACTCGGGAGGCGGCTCGCGGAGTCGGCCGACCGGGTCGCGCTCCTGGTGATGGGCGACGGGTCGGCATGCCGTTCGGAGAAGGCGCCCGGGTACCTCGACGAGCGCGCGGGCCCTTACGACGCGACTGCGGCGCGGGCGCTCCGCAGCGCCGACGCCGCCGCCCTGGCCGCTCTGGATCCGGTGCTCTCCCTGGAGGTCCAGGCGGCCGGGCGCGCGGCGTGGCAGGTGCTCGCCGGCGCCGCCGGCGCGGGCGCGGGCGCCGGGGACGGCCTCACGGCCGGCCTCCTCGCCGACGAGGCGCCGTACGGAGTCGGCTACCTCGTCGCGGCCTGGTCGCGGACCGGCTATGGCTGCTGACCGCCGCCCTGGCCACCGGGCTGGCCGCCGCCCTGGCCGCCGCCGCCCTGACCGCTTTCGCGGTCGATGAAGTCGCCGCCCTTCTCCTGGGCCTTGTCGATCTTGTCGGCGTACTTGCCCCCGGTGCGCTCGTCGATCTTGTCCCCGGTCCGCTCCATACCCTGGCGGGCCTTGTCGGAGTGCTGCCCGAGCATCTGCTTGACCTTGTCGACGATGGACATTCGAAATCCCCCCGGATCCCTCGTCTCGTCTGCGGCGACACGCGATCACGCGCGACACCCGTACATCCCGCCTATACCCGTTCTGTTGCCACAATCAATCACGTGACCTCACGAAACGCGTCCCGTGTTCCGCCTCCGGGGCGGCGCCCCGCCGCCCCCGGCGTGCTCGCGGTCGTCGGCGCGACCGCCGCCGGCAAGTCCGACCTCGCCGTGGAACTCGCACTGAGGCTGGGCGGGGAGGCGGTCAACGCCGACTCGATGCAGCTGTACCGCGGCATGGACATCGGCACCGCGAAGCTCACCCCCGCCGAGATGCGCGGTGTTCCCCACCATCTGCTGGACGTCTGGGACGTGACCAGGACCGCCAGCGTCGCCGAGTACCAGCGGCTCAGCGCGGACGCGATCGCATCGATCCGGGCGCGGGACCGGCTCCCGGTGCTAGTCGGCGGCTCCGGCCTGTACGTGCGGGCCGCGCTCGACCACATGGACTTCCCGGGGACGGACCCGTCCGTCCGGGCGCGGCTGGAGGAGGAACTGGCGCACGCCGGCCCGGCCGCGCTGCACGAGCGGCTGCGGGGGGTCGACCCGGCCGCGGCGGAGGCGATCCTGCCGAGCAACGGACGGCGGATCGTCCGGGCCCTGGAGGTCATCGAGATAACCGGCAGGCCGTTCACCGCGACCCTGCCCGAGCACCGGTACCGCTACGACTCCGTCGTCCAGATCGGCCTGAGCGTGCCCCGCGACGAGCTGGACGAGCGCATCTCCAGGCGGGTGGCCCGGATGTGGGAGGCGGGCCTGGTCGGCGAGGTCCGCGAGCTGGAGCGGGAGGGCCTGCGGGACGGCCTGACCGCCGGCCGCGCCCTCGGTTACGCGCAGGTGCTCCGGGTCCTTTCCGGGGAGTGGACGGAGGAGCAGGCCAAGGAGGACACCGTCCGCACGACCCGGCGTTTCGCCCGTCGGCAGGAGTCGTGGTTCCGCCGGGATCCCCGCGTCCGATGGCTTCCCTACGACGCCCCGGACCTGGCCGGCCGCGCGCTCGCCCTGGCCGTCCGAGACCCGCGGCGGGGGTCATAGGATCGGGGGATGCGGTTTGTCAAGGGGCATGGCACCGAGAACGACTTCGTGATCCTGCCCGACCCGGACGGCGCCTTGGACCTCACGCCCGAGGCCGTGGCGCGGCTGTGCGACCGGCGCGCCGGGATCGGCGCCGACGGCGTCCTGCGGGTCGTCCGGACGAAGGCGGCGGGGGACGAGGCCGGGGCCGGGGCGGACGCCGAGTGGTTCATGGACTACCGCAACGCCGACGGAAGCATCGCCGAGATGTGCGGCAACGGGATCCGCGTCTTCGCGCGCTACCTGGTCGACGCCGGCCTCGCCGCGCCCGGGGAGTGGGACGTGGCGACCCGGGCGGGCCTGCGGCGCGTGACGCTCGGCGCGTCCGGCGACGTCAGCGCCGGCATGGGTCCGGCCGGCGTCCTCGGCCCCGGGGAGGCGTCCATGGCGGGCACGGTGTTCCAGGGCGAGCGCGTCTCCGTGGGCAACCCGCACCTCGCGTGCCGGGTGGACGGGCCCGTCGCGGCGCTGGACCTGTCGAGCGCGCCCGCCTTCGACCCCGCCGTCTTCCCCGCCGGTGTGAACGTCGAGTTCTTCCGCACGATCGGGGAGCGGCACCTGGAGATGCGCGTGTACGAGCGGGGCTCGGGCGAGACCCGTTCCTGCGGCACCGGGACGGTCGCGGTCGCCGCCGCGGCCGCCGCGGGCACGGCAGGCCCGTCCGAATGGACCGTGGACGTGCCCGGCGGGCGGGTGACCGTCGCCCTCGACGGCGGGACCAGCCGCCTGACCGGCCCGGCGGTGCTGGTCGCCGACGGCGAGACCCGGCCGGGCTGGATCTAGCCGGACCCCGTCCAACCAGGGCCGGAGACTTCTCGGGCTCGTCCCGGCTCGAACGGGACAGGTGTCCCTCACCAACGGGACCGTCCGCCGCATAACTTCGTTCATGCACACCCTCTGGTGAATGGCCCGTATGGACCGGGATGGGAGCCCCGGTTCCGTGCGGAGCCCGAGGGCCGGTGGCGACCTTCTTGGCGGGGGGCGGTCACCGGCCCTCCCACCGGGTGAATGCCGGGAAACCGCGCAGCCGGCCGGGGATCGAGGCCGGGCGCGTCAGGGATGGACGCCGTTGACGGGCAGTTTGGCCCGGACCAGCGTCCCGCCTTTGGGGCCGGGGCCGACGGTGCAGGAGCCTCCGAGTTCGGCCGCACGCTCCCGCATCGAGGACATGCCGATGCCGGAACGCACCTGTGCGGGCAGCCCCACCCCGTCGTCGTCGACGGAGACGTGCAGGTCGCCGTTCAGGTGCAGCCGGACCACCGCGGAGCCGGCCTTGGCGTGCCGGTGCACGTTGGTCAGCGCCTCCTGCACGATCCGGTAGGCGGCGACCTCGGCGGCCGCCGGGAGACCTTTCAGGTCGCCCTCCACCTGGACGTCCACCTCCGGGCCGTCCCCCGTGGCGACGACCCCGCCGAGCGCCTGGATCGCGCCCTCCAGCCCCAGATCGTCCAGCGCGGGCGGCCGCAGCCCGTACACCAGCTCGCGGATGTCGCCGATGGTGCTCCCCATCGTCGCGCGGAGCTCCTCCAGCAGCGTGTCCACCGCCTCGGGGTCGGTCTTCAGCGTGATGCGCGCGGCGTCGACCGTCATCGCCAGGCTGGCGAGCGTCGGGCCGAGCCCGTCGTGCAGGTCGCGCCGCAGCCGCCGCCGCTCCTCCTCCCGGGTGCGCAGGATGTGCTCCCTGGACCGCTGCACGTCCGCGGCGAGCCGTACCGCGTTCGCCAGCTCGGCGAGGTTGCGGGCGAGGATGCCCGACAGCCGCGCGTCCGGCGACCGGACGACGCCGAACAGCAGCCGGCCGACCGGCTCCCCGTGCCAGACCAGCGGGATGAGCTGCGGGCGGTCGCCGAGCACGCCGTCCTCCGCCGCGATCGTCCGGCGGTCGCGGTCCAGCACCTCGATCGCGACGCCGCTGGCGTGCAGGGCGGAGCGCGCCACCTCGGCGGCCACGGCGAGCGCGGCGGCCGGGTCGGCGGCGGTCTGCAGCCGCCGGTTGAGCCGGTCCGCGATCCGGTACGGGTCGCGTTCGCCGTGGATGAACCCGTCCACCGTGCGCTGCAGCCGCCGCCGGACGGGCTCGAACACCGCGCCGGCGACGATGGCCGCGCCCAGGCCGGCGAGGGTTCCCTCGTCGTGGGCCAGGAGGCTCGCGGTGCCGACCAGCGCGAAGTACACGCCGGTGATGACGGCGGCGAGCCCCGCGTACACGAGCGTGCGGCTGACCACGAGGTCGATGTCGTAGAGCCGGTAGCGGGTGATCGCGATCGCGACGCAGACGGGGACGGCGACGATCATGACGTTGCGCAGCGGGTCCCCGATCATCGTGTTCTCGCCGGTGTAGATGACCGCCTCGGCGACCAGGCCCGGGTAGACGACCCAGGCGATCTGCCGCCGGACGTCGGGGGGCGACCGGACGAACCGCACCGCGATCGAGAACAGGGCCGCGGCCAGGGTGCCGAGGATGATCACGGTGATGGGCACCGGGATCCCGCCGAACGGGTAGACCGAGACCCCGTTGTGCCACTCGCGCACGTCCGGGTCGATCGTCAGATGGACGCAGACGATCACCGGGACGAGGCAGGCGAGGACGAGGGCCGGGCGGAACCAGCGCGACACCAGCCGCCCGTCGGGGAAGATCAGCGGCAGGACGAGCGTCAGGGCGTAGGTGTCAACGGCCCACAGCCAGGTGCTGAGCCAGGTGAGGAAGCCGGTTCCGGGCCAGTCGTGGCGGTCGAACCACGGGGCCGTATTGAGCGAGAGGACGTACACCGCGGCGCTGAAGCCGGCGCCGAGCATGAGCCAGCCGACCTTCAGGCCCGGCCGGTGCCGCAGCAGCACGGCGGCCACGGGCGTCCAGGCGATCGCGACGAGGATCTCCGGATGCCACCAGACCGTCCGCAGGTCAGAGGGCAGCCGGGTCCCGATGGCGAACGACGCGGCGACGAGCAGGACGGCGCCGAGCGCGACCGGGGCCGCGGCGCGTCCCGCCCCGCGGCGCTGTCCTGCCGTCTCAACCATGCACACCCCAGACCAAAAGTAATGGAATGTTAAAGCTTCCTGGCCCCTGTCCTGCAGTCATAGGGGCGTCCGCCTCAGGACACCGGGACCCCCTTCCGCCGACACTGTCCCCCGTCACGGTGTGGTGGCGTGTGCCGTGATGGTAACCGCGGAACCCGGCGGCGAGAACGGAAGGTGCAGGTCAGCGCGTCCGGTGGGGGTGCCGGACGATACCCGCCGCGCCGTCCGCCGGTGTCCGGCGCGCGGTGCGGGCGGCGGCTCCGAGCCCTTCACAGGGGCGGGCCCGGATCGCCGCCAGTGCCGAAAACGGCCGAAATGGGCCGCGCATCGTCGGCATGCCGGCCTTCGCGGCGGGCTTGACCGGGACGCGTCAGGGTCAGACCGGCGGAGTCAACATGCTTTCGCGGGTGAGCGCCCGCACGCCGCGCCGCAGCTCCTCGGGTGAGAAGTCCCCGAGGACGAGCCGCTGCACGAGGAAGCCGGGCACGAGGGCGAACAGCGTCTTGCCGACCGCCACGACGTCGGTGTCCGCGGGAAGGAACCCCGCCTCGACCAGCCGGGCCATGTAGGACGTCCACGTCTCGCGGAGACCGGTGACGTTGGCGGCGACGTAGGTGGCGATCTCCGGGTCGTGCATGGCGAGCGCCCACGCCTCCGGGGCGAGCCGGAGCGGGCCGTTCTCGCCGGACAGGTCGACGACCTTGACCGCGAGCCGCTCGGCGACCTCGTCCAGCGGCGGCAGGGGATCGCTGCGTGAGAGTTCCCTGAAGAACTCGTGTATGTCGCCGATCACCGTGGAGATGTTGGCCTCGATGATCTCGTTCTTGCTGCGGAAGTAGCGGTAGACCGCCCCGGCCGAGAGTCCGGACTCGGCGAAGATGTCCTGCATGGACGTCGCGTGGACGCCCTTGCGGATGAAGCAGGCGCGGGCGGCGTCCACGATCTGGCGCCGCCGCCGCTCCAGGTGCTCTTCGCTGACCCTCGGCATGCGGCAACCATAAAACGAACGTTCGTTTCTTGACAAGCCCGGACCGGGGATGTGACTCTGCTAAAGAGAACGGACATTCGCTTTATTTAGGAGCCGACCATGCGGTCCTCCCTCGCCCGGCGCGCCGCCGGCGTCGCCGTCGCCGCCGCGCTGCTGCAGCTCATCATGATCACCGCGTTCACCTGGCCCGCCGCGCGGGTGGCGCCGCGCGACGTCCCGGTCGTCGTGACCGGCCCGCAGGCCGCCGCCGTCGCGGAACGGCTGGACTCGGAACGGCCGGGAGCGTTCGACGTCCGGACACGGCGGGACGAGGCGGGAGCCCGCGCCGCGCTCGCCGATCGCGAGGCCTACGGCGCCATCGTCACCAGCCCGTCCGGCCCGAAGGTGCTCACCGCCTCCGCCGCCTCGCCTGCCGTCGCGCAGCAACTCGGCGCACTGGCCCAGGGCCTCGCACAGCGGGGGACGGCGCCCGGCCCGCCCGTCCAGGACGTCGTCGCCGCCGACTCCGACGATCCGCGCGGGGCCGGATTCGGGTCGCTCGTGCTGCCGCTGATCATGTCCGGGCTGGCGGCCGCGGTGCTGCTGACGTTCGCGATCCCCGCGGCCGCCTGGCGCGCCGCCGGCGTCGTGCTGTTCGCGGTGCTGGGCGGCCTCGGCGCGGCGGGGATCGCGCACGGCTGGCTGTCTCTGCTGCCCGGCCCGTACCTCGCGCTCGCCGGGGTCATGTCGCTGACCATCCTCGCCGTGACCGGCACGGTCACCGGTCTGGCCGCGGCCTTCGGGCGTCCGGGCCTCGGCGTCGGCGCGCTCACGCTTCTGCTGCTCGGCAACCCGCTGTCGGCCGCCACCTCGGCGCCGGAACTGCTGCCGCAGCCGTGGGGCGACCTCGGCCAGATCCTCCCGCCGGGCGCGGCGGCGACGCTGCTGCGGTCGGTGGCCTTCTTCGACGGCGCGGGCGCCGCCGGGCCGCTGGCGATCCTCGTCGCCTGGGCCGCCGCCGGGTTCGCGCTCCTGGCCGCCGGCGGGCTGCGCGGACGCACCCGGAACGAGGCCGCAACCGACCGCGAACCCGCCCTCGCCTGACATCGAGCGCCAACTCCGGGCTTTTCCCGCCGCTGTGTGTAATCGGCCGGTAGCATTCTGTGCTTCCGTGTTGGGCGGCCCGGAGGAGGGGGATGGCGGCGTTCCTGCTGCGCCGGCTGGCGAACCGCCTGGTCCCGGCCGTCCTGGCCGGGAGCCTCGCCTACCTGCTCGCCGCCGTGGCGCTCGATCCGCGCGCCGGCTACGAGGAACGCGCGCCCCGCCCGCCCGAGGCCGTCATCGACGCCCGGCTCAGCGCCCTCAACCTCAACGACCGGACGCCCCTGGCCGACCGGTACCTGACCTGGGCCGGGGGTGTCCTGCGCGGTGATCTCGGGCGCACCCGCGACGGCGAGCCGGTCAACGCCGAACTCGCGCGGCGGCTCGGTGTGAGCCTGCGGCTGGTCCTCACGGGCGCGGTCCTGGGATGCGTGCTCGGCGTCATCCTCGGCGCCTGTGCGGCGGCACGGCGCGGGCGGGCGGCCGACCGGCTCATCACGCTCGGATCGTCCCTGCTGCCTGCCGTCCCGGTGTTCGTGCTGGCGGTGCTGTTACAGGCCGCCGCGGGCAAGGCGAACGATGTGCTGGGCGTGCGGGTCTTCGTGTGGGTCGGGGAATCCACGCCGGGGACGTCCGGCGGCGCGGTCGGCGCGCTCGCCGACCGGGCACGGCATCTGCTGCTGCCGACGGCCACGATCGCGCTCGCGCAGCTCGCCGTCTACTGCCGGTACCAGCGCGCCATGATGCTGGACGTCCTGCACTCCGACTTCGTGCGCACCGCCCGTGCCAGGGGGCTGCGGCGGCGGAGCGCCCTGCTGCGCCACGGGCTGCGCACCGCGCTGGTCCCGATGACCGCCTACGCCTCCTACACGGCCGGACTGCTGCTCCTCGGCGCGGTCTTCACCGAGAAGATCTTCGGCTGGCACGGGGTCGGGGAGTGGCTGGTCGACTCCGTGGCGCGCGGCGACGTCAACGCGGTCGCGGCGATCGGGTGCGTCTCCGTGTGCGGGGTGCTGCTGGCCGGGCTGCTCTCCGACGTGCTGCACGGCGTCCTCGACCCCCGCGTCAGGCGCGCGGCGTGATCGCCGGGCGGGTGGCGCGGAGCCGGCGGGCCGTCGCGGGGCCGGCGCTGCTCGCCCTGGTGTTCGCGTTGGTGTTCGGCGGGCCGCTCGTGGCGCCCTGGAGCTGGGACGACACGGACTTCGCGGCGTTCGGGGAGGGGCCGTCCGCGCGGCACTGGCTCGGCACGACGCCGAGCGGGCGGGACGTGCTCGCTCTCACGCTGCGCGGCGCGCGGAAGTCGCTGCTGATCGGTGTGCCCGCCGCGCTGATCGCGACCGCGCTCGCCGCCGTCGCCGGCACCGTCGCGGGCTACGCGGGCGGCAGGCTCGACGCGACCCTGATGTGGGGCACCGACCTGCTGCTGGTGCTGCCGTCCTTCCTGGTCGTCGCCGTGCTGGCGCCGCGGCTGCCCGGGGGCGCGCCGGTGCTCGTGCCGCTGCTGGCCGCGTTCATGTGGATGCTCACGGCGCGGACGGTGCGGGCCATGACGATCTCGCTGCGCCGGCGCGAGCACGTGCTGGCCGCGCGCTACCTCGGGGTGAGCGCGCCGCGCGTGATCGTCCGGCATGTCCTGCCGCAGCTGGCGTCGCTGCTGGCCGTGGACGCGAGCCTGAACGTCGGCGTCGCGATCACCGCGGAGAGCGGGCTGTCCTACCTCGGGCTCGGCGTGCGGCCGCCGGACGTGTCGCTCGGCACACTGATCGCCGAAGGCCAGGCCGCCGGTGCGTGGACGTTCGGGGCCGCCGCCGGGACGCTCGCCGCCATCGTCCTCGCGGTGAACCTCGTCGGCGACGGGCTGCGCGACGTCCTCGATCCGGCCCGGGGCGGACGTTGAGCGTGCTGCGGGTCACGGATCTGGCCGTTCGATACGCACCCGATGTGCGGGCCGTGCGAGGGGTGAGCCTCACCGTCGGGACGGGTGAGGTGCTCGGAGTCGTCGGAGAATCGGGTTCCGGCAAGACCGCCCTTGCGCTCGCCGTGATGGGGCTCCTGCCGGAGAACGCCCGGTCGGCGGGCTCGGTGCGGTTGCGCGGGGAGGAGTTGCTCGGACGGACGGACGCCCAGCTGTCGCGGGTGCGCGGCAAGGACCTGTCGATGGTCTTCCAGGATCCGCTGTCGGCGCTTACCCCCGTGCTCACGGTCGGCGACCAGATCGCCGAGACCGTCCGGGTCCACTCCGGGGCCACACGTGCGGATGCGCGTGCCCGTGCCGTCGCGTTGCTGGATCTGGTCGGGATCGCCGGGGCGGAGCGGCGGGTTCGCGCGTACCCGCACGAGTTCTCCGGCGGGATGCGGCAGCGCGTGATGATCGCCATGGCGATCGCCAACGACCCGGTCGCGATCATCGCGGACGAGCCGGCGACCGCGCTGGACGTGACCGTCCAAGCGCAGGTCCTGGACGTGCTGCGGGTCGCGAAGGAGGCCACCGGCGCCGCGATCGTGCTGATCAGCCACGACCTGGGCGTCGTCGCGGAGTTCGCCGACCGGGTCGCGGTAATGCACGCGGGACGCGTCGTGGAGTCGGGGCCGGTGGAGCAGATCTACGGTCGCCCAGGGACAACGGTCACGAGCGGGTTGTTGCGGTCGATCCCCCGTATCGGCGAGTCGCCGGCACGTCCGGCACGTCCGGCACGCCGGGACAGGCCGGAGCGTCCCGCCGTCCTGGAAGTGGACGGTCTCGTCCGCCACCATCCGCTCTACGCGGGGACGCTGCTGCGGCGCCGGGCGGGGACGATCCGTGCCGTGGACGGCATCGGGTTCGACGTCCGGGAGGGCGAGACCCTGGCGCTGGTGGGGGAGTCGGGGTGCGGCAAGACCACGGCCCTGCTGGAGATCCTCCGGCTGTCGCGCCCGCAAGGGGGACGCGTCGCCGTCTTCGGCCAGGACACCGCCGACCTGCGCGCCACCCGCCGGAAGTACCTGCGGCGGGATGTCCAGGTGGTGTTCCAGGACCCCTTCTCGTCACTGAACCCGCGGATGCGGGTGGCCGACATCCTCGCCGAACCGCTGACCACGCACGGTGTGCCCAGGTCACGGGCGAGGGGCCGGGTCAGGGAGCTGATGGAGCTGGTGGGCTTGGAGCCGGGTCATGCCCGGTGTCACCCCCACGGTCTCTCGGGCGGGCAAAGGCAGCGTGTGGGCATCGCCAGAGCGCTGGCCTTGGAGCCGCGGCTGTTGCTCCTGGACGAGCCCGTCGCGGCCTTGGACGTTTCCGCGCGGGCCGATGTGATGGGGCTGCTGGAGCGTCTGCGCAAGCGGCTCGGCATCGCGTACTTGCTCGTCGCGCATGACCTCGCCGTCGTCCGCGCCTTCGCCGACCGGGTCGCCGTCATGTACCTGGGGCGCATCGTCGAGATCGGGGCTGCCGGCCACGTGTACGACGCGCCCGCCCACCCGTACACGCGCGCATTGCTGGACGCTGTCCCGTCTCCGGATCCAGGTCTGGAACGGCGTCGCCACCGTGTCCTTCTGCGGGGAGACCCACCCGACCCCCTGTCCCTGCCTGCCGGGTGCCGTTTCCGTGCCCGTTGCCCGCGCTACGTCACGCTCACCGCCGCCGAGGGAGCCCTGTGCGAAGAACACGATCCGGAATCCCGCCCCGTCCGGCCTTGGGAGGAAGCCGACCAAGCGGTCGCCTGTCACCATCCTTTCGGCGAGACCGGGGACGAACGATGAAACGGATCATCGGGACGGCCCTCCTTGCCGCCGCGTCGCTGACCGCGGCCGGATGCAGTGGGCCGGGGGAGTCGAGCACCCGTGCATCGGGACGGCTGCCCGCGTCCGACGTCAATCCCGCCCCGCGTCACCGTGTCGTGGACGGCGGGACGCTGCGCTGGCCGCTGCCGGAATTCCCATCCCAGTGGAACTTCCACCACGTCAACGGCACCACAGGGGCGGTCGAGCGCGTCATCCAGGGCGTCCTGCCCCATCTGATGCGGGCCGATGAGCGGGCTCTTCCGCGTCCCGTCCCCGAATATCTCCGGTCGGCCACGCTGGAGCGCACCGAGGGCGGCCAGACCGTCACGTACCGGCTCAACCCACGAGCCAAGTGGTCGGACGGGCGGCCCATCGGATACGCCGACTTCGTGGCCCAGGCCCGCGCGCTCTCTGGACGCGACCCGCGCTACGAGGTTTCCGCCGTCACCGGTTACCGCCGCATCAAGCGCATCGAACGAGGCACCGGCGAGCACGTGGTCAAAGTGACCTTCGACGGGACGTACGCGGACTGGCGCAGCCTGTTCAGCCCGCTCTACCCGGCCACCGCGTACTCCGGTCCACGCGCGTTCAACACCGGGTGGACGAACCGCCTGCGCGGCACCGCCGGTCCGTTCAAAGTCCAGGAGATCGACCGGACGGCCAAGACCGTCACCCTGGTCCGGGACCCCGCCTGGTGGGGGCGGCCCGCGAAACTCGACCGGATCGTCTACCGCGCGATGGACCCCGGCGCCACCCCCGGCGCGTTCGCCAACGGCGAGATCGACCTCATGGACATCGGCCTCGACGCGGGCGCGCTGCGCCGCGTCCAGGGAGTGCCCGGCGCCTCCGTGCGCCGGGCGGGCGGCCCGGACTGGCGCCATTTCACGCTGAACGCGGCCTCGCCCGTCCTGTCCGACACGCGGGTCCGGCAGGCGGTCATGCTCGGCATCGACCGGCGCGCCATCGCCCGATCCGACCTGTCCGGCCTGGGGGTGCCCGTGCAGACACTCGGCAACCACTTTTACGTCAACACCCAGAACGGTTACCAGGACAACTCAGGTGGGCTCGGCGAGTACGACCCGGGCCGCGCGAGGCGGCTCCTGGACGAGGCGGGCTGGAGGCAGCGCGGCAAGTACCGGGCCAAGGGCGGACGGACACTCGCGCTGCGTTTCGTCGTCCCGTCCGGGGTCCCCATCAGCAAGCGGGAAGGGGAACTGGCACGGGCACTGCTCGACCGCATCGGTGTCCGGGTGGACATCGAGCCCGTTCCGGCCGACGACGCGTTCAGCCGCCACGTGACGCCGGGCGACTTCGACATCGTCCCGTTCTCCTGGCTGGGCACCTCGTTTCCGGTGTCGACGATGAAATCGGTCTTCGCGAGGCCGCACGGTGACCGCATCCAGCAGAACTACTCCCGCATCGGCAGCGAGGCCATCGACACGGCCATGGATCGTGCCATCACGGAAATCGACCCATCGAGGGTTCACGACCTCGTGAACAGAGCCGACCGGCTCATCTGGGACCAGGCGGCGGTCTTGCCGCTGTACCAGCGTCCCCAGCTCGTCGCCGCGCGGGCGAACCTGGCCAACCTGGGCGCCTGCGGTTTCTTCGAGCCCGCCTACCAGGACATCGGGTTCACGAGCCCGCCCTAGCCCTCCGGGAACGCGAGCTCGACCCCCGTGAGGTCGCTGGTGTACCGGGCGTTCCATACGTACAGCCGCAGGTCTTCGGCGGAGACGCTTTCGTCGACCGGGAGGTCGGAGGCGATCCGCACCACGTACGAGGCGCCGGCCGGGATCAGCAGGCTGCCGTTCTCGTCGATGGGCGGCTTGGCCCCGTCGACCCGGGCGGTGATCTCGCTGTGGTTGGGGAGCGTGCACATGTCGTCGGGGATGCCCGCCTGCGGCATGCACCGCTCCCGTGCGGAGGAGGGGACCTGCTCCTTCGGCATGAACAGGTCGGCGGGGTAGTCCAGCAGGACGGGCCGCCGCTGGCTGTTGGTGAGGACGTAGTCCGCGTAGGCGTACGTCGTTCCCGAGGGCGGGGCCTGGGTTGCGCGGAGCGGCTGCGGGTCGGTTCCGGCCTCGACGGCGGCGAGGCTGTAGCCGTAGCCCTCCGGGGTCGTGAAGTTGATCGGGGGACCGGCGTTCGGCGACGGCACCGACGGCCGCTTCGCCGTGGCGCTGCCCTGACCGGCCGGCGCGGGCTCGGCCGTCTCCCCGCCGGGGTCGCCCGGCCGGATGACCACGATCGCGGCGGCCACCGCGGCGATCCCCACGGCTCCGGTGAGGGCCCCGGCGAGCCCGATCCTGCCCGCGTTGCGCTTCTTTCTCCGGCGGTGCGTACGGTTCGGCTGGTAGCTGTTCGACATGTCGTGCGTGCTCCCTTGGGCCCACTCCAGGCTCGGTAAGCGCGTCCTTGTTTCAGCGTTCGGACACGATACCTGACTGCCCGGATCGGCGGCGGTCCAGGTCGCGGGGTTACGAATCGCGCGCGACGAGAGCGTCGCGGCCCATTCCCCGCAGGGAGGCGTCCAGCACCTGCGCGGTGTGCGCGATCGCGATGCCGGCGCCGCGCCGGCGCAGCGCGGTGGCGATCTGCATGGAGCAGCCGGGGTTGGCTGCGACCAGTAGTTCGGCTTGCGTGGCGTCCACGTTCACCGCCTTGCGGTCGCCGAGTTCTCCGGCGGCCTCAGGTTGGAAAAGGTTATAGGTTCCGGCCGAACCGCAGCAGATGTCGGGTTCGGCGATCTCCCGGACGGTGAGCTCGGGGATCGCGGCCAGCAGCGCCCGGGGCTGGCCGCGGACGCCCTGAGCGTGGGAGAGGTGGCACGCGTCGTGGTAGGCGGCCGTGACCGGAAGTGGCCTCCGTTCCGCGCGTGGCCCGAGTTCCACGAGGAACTCCGCGAGGTCCCTGGTCTTCGCCGACAGCGCCTCGGCGCGGCGCGCCCAGGCGGGATCGTCCGCCAGCAGCGCCCGGTACTCCTTCATCGCCGACCCGCAGCCCGCGGAGTTCACCACGATGACGTCGGCGGACTCGAACGTCTCGACCGTCCGGCGGGCGAAGGCGCGGGCCTCCTCCTCGCGTCCGGAGTGCAGGGACAGCGCCCCGCAGCACCCCTGGTCGCCCGGGATGACGACGTCGCAGCCTTCGAGGGCCAGGACGCGGGCGGTGGCCGCGTTGACGCCCGGGAAGAACTCGCCCTGCACGCAGCCGGTCAGCATCCCGACCGTGGCGCGGTGCCCGCCACGCGCGGCGACCCGTTCCGGCAGTTTCGGCGACCGGCCTAGGGGCGGTGCCAGCCGCTCCATCGCGGCGACCGACGGCGATAGGCGTTCCAGGACGCCGCTACGCCGGACGAGCCGTTCCAGCCCCGACCTCTGGTACGCGCGCAGAGGCCCGCGCAGGGCACGGAGCCGCCGCTTGTACGGGAACAGCTGGAAGACCATCTCCCGTATGGCCCGCTCCTTGAGCGAACGAGGGTGCTCGCGTTCGACCTCCGCCCGGGTCATCTCGATGAGGCGGTCGTACTGCACACCGGACGGGCAGGACGTCACGCACGCCATGCATCCGAGACAGGCGTCGAAATGCCCGACCATCGCGTCGCTGAGCGGGTCCCCGTCAGCGTGCTGCTGCATGAGATGGATGCGCCCCCTGGGCGAGTCCATCTCCTCGCCCCACAGCACGTACGTCGGGCACGTGGGCAGGCAGAAACCGCAGTGCACGCACTCGCCGAGCAGTTTCGGCAGGTCGTCTTGCGCGCTCATCAGATGCCTCCAACGAAACGGCCGGGGGACAGCCGATGATCCGGGTCGAACTGGTCCTTCACACGCCGCATCAGCGTGAGCGCCGGGATCGGGCCCCACACGTCGATCCCGCCGCGCACCTCTTCGGGGGTGTAGCGGACGACGGCGCCGCCACGATGCCCGCCCAGCACGTCCCGCAGGCGGCCGAGCACGTCGGCGACCTCGTCCGGCGGCGTCTCCGCGGGGAGGCCCACGTGGCCGTGCCCGCTGCCACTCCACGTTACTGCGACGTTCGGGCCGAGCATGGTGAGGAGGCCGGGGAGGGCCGGCGGCGGGGCGGCGATGTCGATGAGGGTGGTCCCGTCCGGGTAGCGCCCCCAGCCGTCCGGCGCGGCCTCGGAGACCTCGGCCTTCTCACCGAGCAGTTCCGCCGTCTGCCGTGCGCGCGCGGCGACACCGTCCGGGACGCCCTCCAGGAGGACGGCGACCGTTCCCGGACCGATGTACTCGACAGCGCTGGGCGCCACGGGGGAGTGCAGGACGCTCTGAACGGCGTCGTGCGCGTCCTCGGGCCCGCTCACGGCGCACGTCACGTACGCGACGGCCGCGGGGACGGGATGCAGGCGGAAGGTGGCCTCCACGATCAGGCCGAGGGTCCCGTACGAGCCGCAGAAGAGGCGCCCCAGGTCGTACCCGGCGACGTTCTTGACGACCTTGCCGCCCGAACGCGCGACCTGGCCGTCCGCCCGGACGATCGTGAGGCCGATGACCAGGCTGCGGGGCGTCCCGTACAGCGAACGGAGCGGGCCGGCCGCGCCCGTGGCGATCGTCCCGCCGACCGTGGAACCGGGCAGGGGGAGGTCGAGGGCGAGCCGCTGACCGCCTTCCGCGAGCTTCTCGGCGAGACGCTCCATCGGCAGCCCGGCCTCCGCCTTCGCGACCAGGTCCCCTTCGGCGTGCTCGATGAGGGCGTCCAGCCGGTGGGTGTCGACAAGCAGATCGCACCGCTCCGGGGGCGTCCCCCAGTCCAGGCGGGTTTCGGCCCCACGCGGAACGACGGCCAGGCCGTTCTCGGCGGCGACGCGCATGACGTCGGCGGCCTCGGCCAGGTTCTTCGGCGCGGCGACGAGAGCGGGCTCGACACCGAGCACGCCCTCCGCCGGCTCACCGCGCCGCACATCGCCGCAGACCTTCGCCAAGGCGTCGAGTGCCCGCATCAGAAGAGGTCCGCCTTTCCCTCGAACGGGTGGGGTCCCTTGCGCACGCCGGGCACCTCGCCGCACATGCGCGGCGTCGGGAACACCTTCCCCGGATTGCACAGCCCCGCGGGGTCGAAACCGCAGCGGACCATCTGCATCGTGTCCAGGTCGGTGTCGGTGAACATCCGCGGCATGTAGCGCGACTTGTCCACGCCGACGCCGTGCTCACCCGTGATGGAGCCGCCGTGCTCGATGCACAGGTCGAGGATCGCGCCCGACACCTCTTCCGCGCGTTCCTCCGCGCCCGCCTCCGCGTCGTCGAACAGCACCAGCGGATGCAGGTTGCCGTCACCGGCGTGGAACACGTTCGCGACCCGCACGCCGGACTCCGCCGACAGCTCGTCGATGCTCGCCAGGACCTGCGGCAGCGCCGTCCGCGGGATGACGCCGTCCTGGACGATGTAGGCGGGGCTGATCCTCCCCACCGCGGCGAACGCGGACTTGCGTCCCTTCCAGATCAGCGCCCGCTCCTCGTCGTCGGCCGCGACGCGGATCTCGAACGCGCCGGCGTCCCGGCACAGCCGCTCCACCTCGGCGAACTGGGCCGCGACCTCCGGCTCGGGGCCGTCCAGCTCCACGATCAGCACCGAGCCCGCGCCGGGCGGGTACTCGCAGCGCACCGCGGCCTCCGCCGCCTCGATCGACAGGGCGTCCATCATCTCGATCGCCGCCGGCACCACGCCCGCACTGATGATCGCCGACACCGCGGCGCCGCCCGCCTCGATCGAGTCGTAGGCCGCCAGCAGCGTCTGCACGGTCTCCGGCAGCCGCGTCAGCCGCACCGTGATCTTGGTGGTGATGCCGAGCGTGCCCTCCGCGCCGACGAACACGCCCAGCAGGTCGTAGCCCGCGGCGTCCGCGGACAGCTCGGCCAGCTCGCCGTCCGGCGTGACGACCTCGCAGGACAGCACGTGATGCGCGGTGAACCCGTACTTGAGGCAGTGCGCGCCGCCGGAGTTCTCCGCGACGTTCCCGCCGACCGAGCAGATCTGCTGGCTGGACGGGTCCGGCGCGAAGTAGTACCCGTAGGGGCGGACCGCCCGCGTCACGTCCAGGTTGACCACGCCGGGCTCCACCACGGCCCGCTGGCCCGGGATGTCGATCTCCAGGATCCTCCGCATCCGGGACGTGACGATCAGCACGCCGTCCGCACGGGGCAGCGCCCCGCCGGACAGGCCCGTCCCCGACCCGCGCGCCACGTACGGGACGCCGGCCGCCGCGCACTCGCGCACGATCGCGGCGACCTGCCCGGCGTCGTCGGGCAGCACGACCACACCGGGCGTCGCCCGGTGGTTGGTCAGCCCGTCGCACTCGTACGTGCGCACCCGCGCCGGATCGGTGATCACCCGGTCGGCACCGAGCACCGGCTCGAGCCGGGCCACGAGCGCTGCGAGTCGCGGTTCCATCACTTCACTCTCCTCCGCGGCCGAAGCCCCCGCAAGATCGGGCCCCCGGCGAACCGGCCGGCGTGCGGACCGGCCGGTTCGGCGCGGGGCCTCCAGGGTCGCCCGTGGGCGGACGTTCTACGGGAACTGCTGGTAGGCGGGAGTCGTGAGGAACTCGGAGTACTCGTCGGCGAGGGTGACCTCCTTGAAGAGGGTCACGGCCTGGTTGTAGCGGGGCTCGTTGTAGGCGGCGCCCAGCTCGTCCCTGATCTTGCCGAGTTCCTCGTCCAGGAGCTGCTCGACCCACTCCTTGGTGATCTTCCTGCCCTCGGCGGTGTCGACGCCGTTGTAGATCCACTGCCACACCTGGGAGCGGGAGATCTCGGCGGTCGCGGCGTCCTCCATCAGGTTGTGGATCGCGACGGCCCCGGCGCCGTCCAGCCAGGTGGCGAGGTAGCGCAGCGCCACGTCGATGTTGTTGCGCAGGCCGGTCTCGGTGATCTCGCCGGGGGTGGCCTTGATGTTGAGCAGGTCGGCGGCCGAGACCCGGACGTCCTCGCGGAGCCGGTCCAGCTGGTTGGGCCTGTCGCCGAGGACGCCGTCGAAGACCTCCCGGCAGACGGGGACGAGGTCGGGGTGGGCGACCCAGGAGCCGTCGAAGCCGTCGCCGGACTCGCGGGACTTGTCGGCCCGGACCTTCTCCAGGGCGACCTTGTTGACCTCCTCGTCCCGGCGGGACGGGATGAACGCCGCCATGCCGCCGATCGCGTGCGCGCCGCGCTTGTGGCACGTCCGGACGAGAAGCTCGGTGTAGGCCCGCATGAACGGCGCGGTCATCGTGATCGCGTTCCGCTCGGGGAGGATGAAGTCCGTGCCCCGGTCCCGGAACTTCTTGATCACCGAGAACAGGTAGTCCCAGCGGCCGGCGTTCAGGCCGGCGGAGTGGTCGCGCAGCTCGTAGAGGATCTCCTCCATCTCGAACGCGGCCGGGATCGTCTCGATGAGCACGGTCGCGCGGATGGTGCCGCGCGGGATCCCCAGGTGGTCCTGGGCGAGGTTGAACGCGTCGTTCCAGAGCCGCGCCTCGAGGTGGCTCTCCATCTTGGGCAGGTAGTAGTAGGGGGCCTTGCCCTTGTCGAGCTGGCGGCGGGCGCAGTGGAACAGGTAGAGCCCGAAGTCGAACAGGGAGCCGGACATGGGCTCGCCGTCGACGAGGAGGTGCTTCTCCTCCATGTGCCAGCCGCGCGGCCGGACGACGATGGTCGCGAGCTCCTCGTCGGCCTTGAGCGCGTAGGACTTGCCGCTCTTCTCGTCGGTGAAGTCGATGGTGCGGTCCAGGGCGTCCCGCAGGTTGAGCTGCCCCTCGATCATGTTGTCCCACAGCGGCGTGTTGGCGTCCTCGTGGTCGGCCAGCCACACCTTGGCGCCCGAGTTCAGCGCGTTGATGGTCATCTTCCGGTCCGTGGGGCCGGTGATCTCGACGCGGCGGTCCTCCAAACCGGGCGCGGGCTCGGCGACCCGCCAGGAGGCGTCGTCCCTGACGCCGGCGGTCTCGGGCAGGAAGTCCAGCGTCCCGCCACCGGAGAGCTTGCGCTGGCGTTCGGCCCGCGCCTGGAGAAGCTCCTTGCGGCGGGCGCCGAACTCGCGCTGCAGGGCGGCGAGCAGGCCGAGCGCCTCGGGGGTCAGGATCTCCTCGTACCGCTCGCCGAGGGGCCCGGTGACCTCGATGCCTTCCAGTCCAGCCATCTACTCGCCCTTTCGTATAGCGAAATTTCACTTCTGTTATGTGGAGAACGGTACTCGGCGGCCCTGGCCCCGGTCAAAGCGGGCCCGCCTGCCTGTACTCCCATGTCTGCACCTCATCCCCGCGCGCGCTTGCGTCAACCAAGGCGGGGCTTGCATTGGCCAGGACGACCCTTGTGCCGGCCAAGGGGATAAGCAGGTGACCGGCGAGACGGTGCGTGAGACGATCGCAGGGAAGATACGGCCGCAAGGCGGCGTTCTACTGAGGACATATGACTCAACCTTTCTCTGCAGACCAGCCCCGCGCCCAGGACGAGTTCGCGACCTCCGACCCGGCCGGGTTCGAGCCCATGACGGGCGAACTCGACCTTGAGGACCGGCGCGCACTGCGCCGCGTCGCGGGCCTGTCCACCGAGCTGACCGACGTCACCGAGGTCGAGTACCGTGCCCTCCGGCTGGAGCGGGTCGTCCTCGTGGGCGTCTGGACGGAGGGAACGGCCGAACTGGCCGAGAACTCCCTGCGCGAACTGGCGCTCCTCGCCGAGACCGCCGGCTCCGAGGTGCTCGAAGGCCTCGTCCAGCGCCGTTCCCGTCCCGACCCCGCCACCTACATCGGCTCCGGCAAGGCCGCCGAGCTGCGCGACGTCGTCATCTCCACCGGCGCCGACACCGTCATCTGCGACGGCGAGCTGGCCCCGAGCCAGCTGCGGCACCTGGAGGAGGTCGTCCAGGTCAAGGTGATCGACCGGACCGCGCTGATCCTCGACATCTTCGCCCAGCACGCCAAGAGCCGCGAAGGCAAGGCGCAGGTCGAGCTCGCGCAGCTCAACTACCTTCTGCCGCGGCTGCGCGGCTGGGGCGGGAACCTGTCCCGGCAGGTCGGCGGGCGCGCCGCCGGCGGCATCGGCATCGGCGGCCGCGGACCCGGCGAGACCAAGATCGAGCTGGACCGGCGGCGGATCCGCACCCGGATGGCCAAGCTGCGCCGGCAGATCGAGGGCATGTCCAAGTCGCGCGAGACCAAGCGCGGCGAGCGGCGCCGCCACGCGGTCCCCGCCGTCGCCATCGCCGGCTACACCAACGCGGGCAAGTCGTCCCTGCTCAACCGGCTCACCGGCGCCGGGGTGCTGGTGGAGAACGCGCTGTTCGCCACCCTCGACCCCACCGTCCGGCGCGCCGAGACGCCCGGCGGCCGCGCCTACACGCTCGCCGACACGGTCGGGTTCGTCCGGCACCTGCCCCACCAGCTCATCGAGGCGTTCCGCTCGACGCTGGAGGAGGTCACCGACGCGGGGCTCGTCCTGCACGTCGTGGACGGCTCCGACGCCGATCCCGAGGCGCAGATCGACGCCGTCCGCGAGGTGCTGCGCGAGATCGGCGCCGACGAGATCCCCGAGCTGATCGTCATCAACAAGGCCGACGCCGCCGACGACCTCGCGATCGCCCGTCTCCAGCGCCGGGAGCCGCACAGCGTCGTCGTGTCCGCCCGTACCGGGTTCGGCATCGACGACCTGCGCGCCGCCATCGAGGCCGACCTGCCCGGCCTGGAGAGCGAACTGCACGCCCTGGTGCCCTACGAGCGCGGCGACCTCGTCGCGCAGGTGCACGAGCGCGGCGAGGTCCTCAAGCAGGAGCACCTGGCCGAGGGCACCATGCTCCACGCCAGGGTCCCCAACGACCTCGCCGGGGAACTGGCCCGGTACGAGGCCGTGACCCCGACCTCCTGACGGTCCCACCGGGCCCCGCCGGCCCGGTGGGGTTTCGGACGGTGAGGAGCGGCGTTCGGGACCGTCTGGAAGCGGCCGGGGCATCCGTCCTCGTCGCCGAACGGTGACAGCTTCCCCAATCCGCTTGACGGTCCGGTTGAAATCCGTACGGTCATAGAGCTAGGGGCGGTGATGGCTGTCGATGCGCTGCGACCAGAGGTTGTCGGACGGGCCTTCAGTGCACTACCGTGACGAAACCGATATCTCCGGTCTCGTTGCCGATGGTGGTCGCCAGATCACCCGACCCACCAACGGTGAGTCGCCGGCACCCGGTCGGCGTTTCGGATCGAGAGCAGGTGGCCCACTCCATGAAAGATCCAGGCGCCGGAACGAGATCGGGTGGCTCGCCCCTGTCCCCGGCAGGACGGGACCCGAGGCCGGCCGGCTCCCGGCGGCGCCCCGCGTCACCCGGTGCCGCGCTGAAGCGCGCATGGCCCCCCGCAGGCCGGTGACGCCATGACCGTACGGCTGTTGACGAACATCGGCAGGCTCTGGACGGGCACCGACGTCTGCAGCAACGCCGCGGTGCTCATCCACGACGACCGCATCGTCTGGGCCGGGCCCGCGTCCGACCTCCCGCAGCGCGTCCCCGGCATCATCGACGACATCGTCGACGTCGACCACGTGGAGAACCTCGGCGGCGGCCTGGTCACGCCAGGGCTCATCGACGCGCACTCCCACCCCGTGTACGCGGGCAACCGGTGGGCCGAACTCGCGATGCGCACCAGCGGCTCGTCCCACTCCGCCATCACCGCCGCGGGCGGCGGCGTCAACTCCACCGTGACCGTCACCCGGGGAACCGACCCCTGGACGCTCTGCAACGGCGTCCGCGAACGCCTCCGCCAGTGGATCCTCGCCGGGACCACCACCGTCGAGGCCAAGACCGGATACCACCTCACCCGCGACGGCGAACTCGCCGACATCCGGATGCTGCGGTCGCTGGAGGGCGAGCCGTCCATGCCGCGCATCCACGCCACGTTCCTGGCCGCGCACATCCTGCCCCCCGAGTTCTTCGGCCGCCGCCGCGACTACATCGAGGCCGTCCGGCTCTGGGCCGGCGACGCCGCCGTGGCCGGCGCCGACTCCATCGACGTCTACTGCGACGAGGGCCACTTCACCGCCGAGGAGGCCCGCGCCCTCCTGCTCACCGGCAAGCGCGCCGGGCTGAAGGCGCGCATGCACGCCTGCGCCAACGAGCGCGTCGGCGCGGCCCAGGTCGCCGCCGAGGTCGGCTGCGCGTCCGCCGACCTGCTCACCCAGGCCAACGACGACGACATCAAGGCCCTCGCGCACGCCGGCGTCACCGCCACCGTCTGCCCCGGCAGCGCCCTCAACAGCAGCCGCGCCCCCGCGCCCGTCCGGCAGATGCTCGACCGCGGCGTCACCGTCGCCCTCGGCACCGACCACAACCCGGGCCAGTGCGGCATCACGTCCATGCCCCTCGTCATCGGGCTGTCGGTCGCCATGTTCGGCCTCAGCGTCACCGAGGCGCTGCGCGCCGCCACCCTCGGCGGCGCGGCGGCCCTCCGCGTCGGCGACCGCGGCTCCCTCGCCCCCGGCATGCTCGCCGACATCGTGCTGTGGGACGCCGACCACGAGGGCGCGTTCGCCTGGGCGTTCGGGCTGCGCGCACTGCGGATCTGGCGCGGCGGAGTCCCCGTCCAGGCCTGATGCGCGCCGCCGGCGGAGCGGTAGTGTCCTGCCATGGGCAGCGCGGTCGCGGTCGTCACGGATTCCACCGCCTACCTCCCGGCGGGGCTCGCCGAACGGCATGGGCTGACCATCGTCCCGCTGCAGATCGCCGTGGGCGGCGCCACACGGGACGAGGGCGACATCAGTACCGCCGAGGCCGCCCAGGCGCTGAAGGAATGGCACCCCGTCACCACGTCCCGCCCGGCCCCGGAGCGGTTCGCGGACGCCTACCGGTCCGCCGCGGACTCGGGTGCCCGCGGCATCGTCTCCATCCACCTCTCCGCCGCCATGTCCGGGACGGTGGAGGCGGCACGGCTCGCCGCCGATGACGCCCCCGTGCCGGTGACGGTCGTCGACAGCGGGACCATCGGCATGGGACTCGGGTTCGCCGCCCTTTCCGCGGCGGCGGCCGCCATGTCCGGCGGAACCGCCGGACAGGTCGCGGACGCCGCCTCCCGGCGGGCCGCCCTCACCCGCTCCCTCATCTACGTCGACACCCTCGAACATCTGCGTCGCGGCGGCCGCATCGGGGCCGCGGCCGGCCTCCTCGGCTCCGCCCTCATGGTGAAGCCCCTCCTGGACATCAGGGACGGGCGCCTCGCGCCGCTGGAGAAGGTCCGCACCTCCTCCCGCGCGCTGGCCCGCCTGGAGGAACTCGCCGTCGCCGGGGCCGGAGGCCACCGCGTCGACCTCGGCGTCCAGCACCTGGCCGCCGCCGCCCGCGCCGAATCGCTCGCCGCCCGCCTCCGTGAACGCGTCCCGGACGCCGAGTACGTCTACGTCGGCGAGGTCGGCCCCGTCATCGGCGCCCACGTCGGCCCCGGAATGCTCGGCGTCGTCGTGGCCCCCCAGCTCTGAGCACCCGCCACTGACCCAGAGTTATCCACAATCGACCATGCGCTCACGGCGGCCTGGGGGACCGGCTTAGCGTCAGGCGGCATGAAACCGAGCGCCCACGACCGCCTGCAGAACCTGATGGGCCGCCTGCGGCCTCCGGAGACACCGCCGGCCGCCCGCTTACGCGCGGCCCCCGAACGATCGAACATCCGCGTCCTCGTCCTGATC
>NZ_SMKK01000090.1 GCF_004348425.1 Actinomadura sp. 7K507 | reverse complement strand
GCTGTAGGACGAGCCGCCCGACCCGCTGCCGTAAGACGGTGACGGGCTGCCGGACACGGTGCCATAGGACGGGCCGCCGGAGCCGCCGCCGTAGGAGGGGCCGCCGGAGCCGCCGCCGTAGGACGAGCCGCCCGATCCGCCGCCGTAGGACGAGCCGCCCGATCCGCCGCCGTAGGACGAGCCGCCGGTCCCGCCGGTCCCGCCGGTGGCGCCACCGGGCAGCGGCATCGGGCCGGTGCCCGCACCGGGGCCGTTCACGTTGCCGCTCATCGCCGGGCCGAGGTCGCGCACGGCCGGCGAGGGCGTCGCCGGCGGCTGGCCGCTGAGCGGGGACGCGGGCGGCGGCCCGTTGTGCGAGGCCGGCTGGAGGGCGCCGAGCGAACCGCCGTGGCCGTTGGAGCCGTGGCCGTTGGACAGCGGGCTCGTCCCGAGCGAGGACCCGGCCGTCCCGTCCATGCCGGCGAGCAGGTTGACGTACGGGCGCAGGTGGCCGGAGCCGATCTCGATGAGGTCGTCGCACTCCTGCCGCAGCACCCGGGAGATCGTCCAGTTGCCGTCGACGGCGACGTGCACGATGGTGATGCGGACGCCGAGGTCCTGGGCGTCGGCGACGACCTGGGCGAGGTCCTCGTCGCCGCTGACCAGGACGGCGTCGGTGAGCGCCCCGTTGCGGGCCAGGGTCATCAGGTCGCGGTGGATCTCGGAGTCGACGCCCTCGCGGCGGCCGGGGCGGATGCGGCCGAGCCGCAGCTTGAGGCCGGGCAGGTCGGCGAGCGCGTCGTGCTCGGGGGAGCGGCGGCCCTCGACCGTCGCCTCGTACCAGTAGCAGCGCAGGAGCGGCATGCCGGTCCGCTCCCTGGAGAGGTTGCCCAGGAGCTGCAGGAGGCCGCCGAAGTCCCACGAGACCGTCTCGCGATGGCGCGTGCCGTGCACCGCCATCGCGCCGTCGGCCAGTAGGTAGCCGGCGTCTACGAACAGCGCGCAGCGATCCATGCGACACCGCCCTTCCTCAACACGGGAGCTCACAGCGTGCCCATCCGGCGTAGTGTCCCCGGGGCGCGCCTATAGCGTAGTGAAGCGCGTATGCCCGGTAGGCCAATACGGCGATTCGCCACTCTTTCATGGCAGCACGCCGCTTGGCGACTCCCCGGTAACTCGGAAATCAGAAGCCGCGGCGGACGCTACCAGCCGATTCGGGCCGGCCCTGTCGTTCCCCATGATCTTTACGGGAAGAAGCAGGTCCGCGGTTCAATCCCGGGAGACTTGCGACCCGGCCTTCAACCGCCCATGGTGCGCGGCGCCGCGGGCGCCCTGGTGGCGGGACGTTCCGCGGCTTTCCGCGCGGCCTGGGGTGGGCCACGCCGTTTCGTGCTCGCATATTGTGACTGATTGACCACCAGTTGTTTTCGTTTCCGGCCGGGGCAGGGGATTTCCGGGCGAGTCGCGCAGCGGTTCAGCCGGTGACTTTCGCGCGGGCCATCTCGGCGAGTTCCCCGGCGTCCCGCGGAGTCTCCCAGCGCACGTCGCAATCGCGTCCCGAAAGTTCGACGGTGGCGATGGCGTTGTCGAACCAGGGGCCGTCGGTCATGCGCCAGTGCAGCGGCGGAACGGGCACCTTCGCCAGCCTCGCCAATACGCGGAACGGGCCGCGGACCGACCGGGTGTACGCCACCTGGTTGGCCCGGCGGAACACTCCCGCCAGCGGGTTGCGCAGCGGTGAGCAGACGACCTGCGAGATCTTCGACTCGGTGGCGGGCCCGGTGACCCGCGCCAGGTACGAGTAGTGGATGTCCCCGGACAGGAACGAGATGCTCGCCGGCGCCGGGCCGCGTTCACCGCGTCCGACGGCCAGGACATCGGCGGCCAGGGCGCGGAACGACTGCTCGAACGCCGCCCAGTGCTCCAGGTCGGCGGCCTGCCTGATCTTCTCCCCCAGTTTGGCCGCGGTCTTGCCCCAGGCGCCGCCGGCGACGGCCTCGTTCCACGACTCGGCGTGGTGGATCGCCGCGGGCAGCAGGTACGGGAGCGAGCTGGCGATGAGCAGGTGGTCCATGCCGCCCTGGCACTGGCCGTCCAGCCACTCGAACTCCTCGTCGTCGAGCATGCCGCGGCGGTCGGCGGTGAGGAGCCTGGAGCACCGGCTGTCGACGACGATCAGGCGGACACCGCCCCAGTCGTGCGCGTAGCTCCACCGCGTGCTGGCCGGTTCCTTGTCGGCCTTCACCGCGAACTCGTCGAGGACGGCGCCCGCGTCGCCGGTGCTGTCGGACGCCGTCCGCAGCGCCTTGTAGATCGGGTCGGCCGCGCGGTCCTGCGGCGACATGTTCCCGAGGTGCTGGTAGATCCAGTAGGAGCCGATCCCGCCGGTGATGCGGTCCTTCCACCAGGGCTGCGACCACATCTCCTCACGCCACGCGTAGGAGGTGTTCCAGTCGTCCCTGATGTCGTGGTCATCGAAGATGGTGAACGTCGGGACGGTGGACAGCAGCCACCGCACCGCCGGGTCGTCGTACCAGGCCAGCTTGTAGAGGTAGGTGTACTCCTCGTAGTCGGCGACCTCCTCGACGGGAAGCTCGCCCGGCGCGCGGTGCTGCCGGATGAACGCGCGCATCTCCTCTGTCAGCTCGTCGGCGTAGATCTGGTCGCCGACCATGAGCAGGATGTCCGGCCAGACGACGGAGTCATCGCCCTTGCGGAGCCGGTCGGCCATCGCGGTGAGCGCGTCGTACCCGAACTGCTCCACCGTCCCAGGCGAGCGGCGGCAGGACCCGAACGAGATCCGGAGCCCGCTGTCGGGGTCGAGCGTCCTGATCTGGGACGGCGGGAACCCGGTGTCTCCCTCGGGCCAGACGGTTTCGCCGTCGGCCACGACCTCGTAGGGGATCCGCGCGCCCGGTGCGAGCCCCTCGATCTCGACGAGCGCGTAGTGGTGGCCGTGCGCGGTGAACGTGCGGGCCCCGGCGTCCAGGCCGTGCTCCTGGTTGACGACCCGGACCTCGCAGGGACGGTCGGTCTCCACCCAGATCGTCGCGGTGTTGTGACTGACGTGCCGGAGGTGGGGTCCGAGTACCAAAACGGTCATGCCAGCCTCTTTAGCCGACCAAGACCCGCCACGTCCAGTCAGCTTCTCGGCCGTGAACGGGCCGAGCTTGCGGCTAGGTCCCGGCTGGGTGCCGGGGTGCCTGCCGCGTCCAGCACCCGGCCCCGGTCAGGGGTCGGGTGCAGGGGCGGATGACTGCCGCCCCGCATCCCATGCAACACTCGCCCGGTTGGCGATGTTGCGGGAAGCGTTGAGGTCTGCGTGCGCAACGACGCCGCAGCCCCGGCAGATGAACAAGGCCTGGCTCACCCGGTTGCGGCGGCTTACGTGACCGCAGTCGGCGCACCTCTGCGAGGTGTAGGCCGGGTCGACGAACACCACGGGGACGCCAGCGCGGCGGGCCTTGTAGCAGATGAAGGAGGCGAGCTGGGCGAACGCCCAGGAGTGGAATGCGGCCCGTTGGGGCTTGCGGTGCCGTACCCGGCTGCGGAGGCCCGTCAAGTCTTCCAGGGCGATCCCGTACCCGGTGCGTTCAGCCTCGGCCACGATCCGTTTCGACACACAATGATTGACGTCGGTGGCGCGCCGCCGCTCCCGGCGACGCTGCCGCTTCAGCACCCGCTTGGCGGCCTTGGTCCGCTTGTGCTGCAGCTTGCGGCGCAGCGCGGCCTGGCGGGCCCGGTGCCGGTTCAGCCCGCGCCCGGCCGCCCGGTACCCCGACGAGGTGGTCGCGATGTTGACGATGCCCAGATCCACCCCCACGAACCCGCCAGGATCGGCGTTCAGGGGCTCCTCCGGGACGTCGACGGTGACCAGCAGCAGCCACGTGCCGTCCCGGTACAGCAGGTCCGACTCGCCGCGCGGGCACTCGGCCAGCATCTTCTGGGTCTCGGCTGAGCAGGCGAAGGCGATGTCCTTGCAGCGGCCCCGGGTGGTCCAGATCGACACCGTCCCGGCGTCCGGTGCGATCGACAGGTTCCGCTGGTCGAACGGCTGTGCCGCGTCCGCCCGGAACACGATCGGTTTGCCCTGGGCGCGGGTGCGGCGCCGGGAGCCGGGCCTGCCAAGGTTCCCGGCGGCGATGTTGGCGTGCAGGGTGGTGTAGGCGTCGGCGACCTTCTTGATCACATGCTGGGCCGCCTGCGACCCGATCCCCGCCTCCCGCAACCCCTGGTAGGTGGCCTTGCGCAGGTCGAAGTTGCGGGTGGTGCCGGTGTCGGACGCGACCCGCGACACCCGGTTCGCCGCCGCGTTGCAGGCATGCAGGGTCTCGGCCAGCGCGGCGGCCTGGTCGGCCGTCGGCAGCAGCTTGACCTGCACCACCAACTTCATAGCGTGACTGTAGCATTACCCAACGACAACCCTCGCTTCACACAACAACCGGCCCGAGCGGCACCGGGCGCGCCGTACACCAGGGAAGCGATTCCTCCCGGCCCTGAAGCTGAAGGACTGGGGTTCCTAGTGAGAGCCAGCGAGTCGCCATTCGGCAGACTCGGTGCCTGGTAGCCGCCAGCAAGTGGGCACTTCTGGTTCCTGGACCCCAGAGTCCTGTAGCGAGATCGTGCCCCTGTTGGTCGGCCCGGAGAGTTGATCGCTGATAGATGTCGTGCGCGCCCCTGTGACGTGAGCCCTGCTTCATTAGGTTGCTGATGGTTCTCGCTAGAAGATCGCTGAACGCCAGAGGCGTAGCACCTTCGGCTTTTGCACGCTCCAGGCGGAACCGGTCAACCGCCAACGTGCCGGCGGTGACCGGAGTAGCTTCACGAGGGTGACGGATTCCTTCGACCTTGTCCGTGATCTCCCGTCCGCGCTGCGCGACCGGGCGGCCGCGTGGGTGTACATCCGCGGCTTCGCCGCCACATGGCGTACCCCGCTGGGCCCGGAAGACGGCACGCCGGAGGCGGCGCTGGCGGCGGTCGAGGCGGGCCTGGGCGTGCGCCTGCCCGCCGCCCTCCGCGAGGCATACGCGCTGTTCGGCCGCCGCGCCGACCTGCACAGCAACATGCACTCGCTGCTGGCCCCGGACGGGTTCTACGTGGACGACCGCAAGGAGGCCCTCGTCTTCCGTGAGGAGAACCAAGGGGCCGCGTCGTGGGGCGTCCTCCTCACCGACCTGGACAAGGCCGACCCGCCCGTTCGCATTCGCGCCGACCTCGCGGACCAGGAGGAGGAACGCTGGGAGGGCTGGCTGGACGCCTTCTCCGTGTCCTGCATCGAGATCGTGCTCTCGGAGGCGCTCCAGGCCGACGAGCCTGTGTGCGACCACGGCGACTTCGAGGACTTCGACGAACTCGAGCGCCGCTTCACCCGGCTGCCCTTTCCCGCGTATCCGGAAGGCGAGGAGGGCGAGGCCTTCTACGCCGGTCCGGGCCTTCTCCTCTGCGACGGCGGAGGCTGGCTCTCCGTCCGCGCCCGGGACGAGGAGACCCTCGACCGTTTCCGGGACGACTTCCCCGCCGAGTGGCTGAACGGCTGACCAAGGCCCTTAACGGCCGACCACACGGCCCCTTAACGCACTCCGCGCCTTCCGACCGCACCGCGGACCGCGCCGCGGACCGCGCGTCGGTCGGCGACGCCTGGGCGCGTGGTGCGGCTGTTTACGGGCGTGCCGGAACATCCGCAGAGGGGCAGCCCGTTTCGGGTGGAAATCGGCATTACCGGCCCTGACCGCTTTGCATACTGGGTGGTATTTATGCCCCGATCAATCGGAGTCATGTGGATTCAACTGATTGGCCTTGCGTGAGGCAAAGTTCGGTCTAAGGTCGAGTTCCTGCAACTCTCATTCGGTGGGGGAATGGGCGTGCGCATTGACGACTGCCTTGCGCGGATGATGACGATTCCGGGCGCGCAGCGGGTGACGCTGGTCGACTGCGCCAGCGGGCTCGCCGTGGCCGCGGCGGGACGGGAGGACCTCATCGACCAGCATGAGGACGCCGCCGGCGCGACCGATGTGGTGCGGGCCGTGCTCACCTCGCCCGCGCTCAGCGCCACCGCGTCCGGGGACGACGTCGAGGAGATCATCGTCTGCGGAACGGACGGATACCACCTATTGGCCCTCACGGGAGCGGACCTCGACGGCCATCTCTTCGTCCATTTGCTACTCGACCGGGAAAAGGGCAATCTTGCGCTCGCCCGGCTGCGCATGCGCGACCTCGTCGGCGAAATGACGGGCGGCTGACGTGGCGGGCGGGAACGCCGGGGGGATTGCGGACGTCCTCGGTTCGCTGGAGCGCGAACGGTCCACCGGCGCGCTGCGCGTGGGCGACGAGGGTGTGCTCCACATCGTGCGCGGGTCCGTCGCCGGCGCCGAGAGCCGCCACGCGCCCGGCCTCAGCGGACCTGATCCGGAGTCGGCGGCGCTGCTGGCGATGTTCGACGCCGCCTACTTCCTGCTCGGCTCGGCGGCCGAGCCGGTGTTCACCGAAGGGCCGGCGAACGCGTCGTCCCGGCGTGTCACGGCGGCCACGCTCGTGCACGAGCAGCGCAGGCGCCGCGCCATGCTCGACGCGGCCTGGCCGGACGGGGCCGTGGACGTCGCCCCGGTGGTCCCGGTACGGCGGGTCCGGCGGCAGCGCGTCATCCTGACCGGCCTCCAAGCGGAGATCCTGCTCAACGCCGACGGGCGGAGCACTCCGGCGCAGCTGGCGCGCGAGCTCGGGCGGACCGCCTTCGCCTGCCTGCTCGCCGTCCGCGGGCTCGCCGCGGCGTCGCTGCTGAGGATCGAGCTCCCGGAAACCGTGCCGCCGCCCGTGCCGTCGCCTGCGCCGGGTCCGCCCGTGCAGGGTCCGCCCGTGCCGGCTCAGTCCGAGCCGTCCGAGCGGACGGAGATCCAAGCGGAGTGGGCGCCGCCCGACCACGACCTGCTCAACCGGCTCCGGACGGCGCTCGCGGAACTCGGCTGACCGTGCGGACCCTGATCGAAAGGCTGACAAAGGTGGCGAAACGAGCGGGGACGGCGGCGCCGGCGGCGCGGCCGCATGAGGCCGAGGTGACGGCCGAGCTGAGGATGCTCCGGGCCCGCGTCCCGCAGCTCACCGGGGCCCTGGTGGCGTCGGTGGACGGGCTGCTCATCGCGCGGGACCTGCCCGCGTCCGTCGAACCGTCCGGGATGGCGGCCGTGACCGCGACGGGCCTGTCGCTGGCGCACCGGATCGCGCAGACCGCGCACGGCGGCGCGTTCCACGAGGTCGTGATCCGCGGCGTGGACGGCTACGTGGTCATCTACGCCGCCGGGCCGACCGCGTCCCTCACCGTCCTCGCGGGCCCGTCCGTCAACGTCGGGCGGCTCCACCTGGAATCGCGTCCCACCGCCCGCGCCATCGCCGCGCACCTCACGGAAACGCACAGCGCCGCCCCCCACAGCGCCGCTCCCCACAGCGCCGCCTCCCACAGCGCGGACGCCCACAGCGCGGACGCCCACAGCGCGGACGCCCACGGCACGGATGCCCGCAGCACGGATTCCCACAGCACGGGCACGCGCGGCAAGAGCCCGCGCGGGACCACCACGCGCGGCACCGGCGCACGCGGCACCGGCACCGGCACGCGCAGTACGAGCACGCGCGGCACGGGAACGCGCGGCACGAACACCAACCGCACATGACAACCACCGAAAGGGGAGCACGATGTCCAACCTGGATCTCGCGCTGAAGGACATGATGACGATCGACGGGGCGATCGGCGTCGCCGTCGTCGACTACAACAGCGGGATGGCGCTGGGCCAGCTCGGCAGCTCCAAGGCCCTCGACCTCCAGGTCGCCGCCGCCGGCAACACCGAGGTCGTCCGCGCGAAGCTCCGCACGATGGAGCAGCTCGGAATCAAGGAGGAGATCGAGGACATCCTCATCAGCATCTCCAGCCAGTACCACATCATCCGCCCGGTGACCGGGCGCAAGGGCAAGGGCCTGTTCCTCTACATCGCCCTCGACCGGAACCGTGCCAACCTCGCCCTGGCCCGCCACCGCCTCCGCGACATCGAGGAAAACCTGGAGGTCTGACACAGGCGTGCCCGCCGTCCCCGGGGCCGGGCCGGGGGCGGCGGGCGCATACGTGAACGTGAGCCCCGGACCGATCGTCGCGCGCCGGCTCCGAGGCCACGCGCGGCCCGCAGTGGGGCCAGCGGCTAGCGTCCCTTTGGGCGGTAGGTCCGTCCGAAGCTACGCGGACTGTCCTCGTAGATCTCGACCAGCTCCCAGTCGATCCGGCGCCCACCGGGGACGTCGAAGATGCGGGTGCCGTCGCCGAGGAAGACCGGGGCGACGAAGACCTGCAACTCGTCGATGAGGTCGTGTTCGAGCGCCTGCCGGGCGATGTCGGCGCTGATGATCTGCACGTCCCTGTCGCCGGCGATCTCCTGGGCGCGACGGACCGCCTCCACGATGTCGCAGTTCAGCGGGACGACGGCCGGGTCGTCGGCGAGTTCCTCCGGGCGGTGGGTCAGGATGAACTCGGTCCCGGACCATGCGCCGCCGTAGGCGGCGGAGGTCGTCTCGTCCCGCTCGTCCTGCTGAGCCTTCGCCGCGTCGTAACCCGCCCGGCCGGAGATGATCACTGCGACGTCTCCCGCCATACGCTCCGTGGTGCCCTCGGCCAGCGGCTCCCCGGCGGACATCCAGCTCATGTCGTGGCCGGGTCCGGCGATGAAGCCGTCGATCGAGCACGTGAATCCCCAGGCGACCTTGCCCATACATCTCCCCTCGCCGGTCGGCGACCCCGCCGACCTTCGGTCCGGCTCTCCGGAGTGACATCCTCCAGAAGTGAAGACCGTCCCGGACGCCGTAACTCATCGGCGCGTGCCCGTCGAGCCGACAGACCCGCGGGCGGCGTGATCGGCCGCCCGCGGGAGGGTGCCGCGGCTATTTCGTGAGGGTGAGGCCCTGTGCGGGGGCTACGGTCAGCTTGTCGGCGGCCTCGTCCAGGTCCACGACGACCTCGTCGCCGTCGCGGACTTCGCCGGAGAGCAGTTCGCGGGCCAGCTGGTCGCCGATCGCCGTCTGCACGAGGCGGCGCAGAGGGCGTGCCCCGTACAGCGGGTCGTAGCCGGTCAGGGCCAGCCACTCGCGGGCCGCGTCCGACACGTTCAGCGTGAGCTGCCGCTCCGCGAGCCGCTCGGCGAGCTGGTCGACCTGGAGGTCCACGATCTTCGTCAGCTCGGCGGTGGACAGCGCGTCGAACAGGATGACGTCGTCCAGGCGGTTGAGGAACTCCGGCTTGAACGAGTTCCGGACGGCGTTCCAGACCGCCTCGCGCTTCGCGCCGTTCTCCAGCGTCGGGTCGACGAGGAACTGCGACCCGATGTTGGACGTGAGGATCAGGATCGTGTTGCGGAAGTCGACCGTGCGGCCCTGCCCGTCGGTCAGGCGGCCGTCGTCGAGGACCTGGAGGAGGATGTCGAACACCTCGGGGTGCGCCTTCTCCACCTCGTCCAGCAGCACCGCCGAGTACGGGCGGCGCCGGACGGCCTCGGTGAGCTGCCCGCCCTCCTCGTAGCCGACGTATCCGGGCGGGGCGCCGACGAGCCGGGCCACGCTGTGCTTCTCGGAGTACTCGCTCATGTCGATGCGGGTGATCGCCCGCTCCTCGTCGAACAGGAACTCCGCGAGCGCCTTCGCCAGCTCCGTCTTCCCGACGCCGGTCGGGCCGAGGAACAGGAACGAGCCGGTCGGACGGTCCGGGTCGGAGATGCCCGCGCGGGCGCGGCGGACCGCGTCCGACACCGTGCGGACGGCCGCGGCCTGCCCGATGAGGCGCCTGCCCAGCTCGTCCTCCATGCGCAGCAGCTTCGCCGTCTCGCCTTCGAGGAGGCGCCCGGCGGGGATGCCCGTCCAGGACGCGACCACATCGGCGACGTCGTCCGGGCCGACCTCCTCCTTGACCATCGCGTCACGGTTCTCGGCGGCCTCGGAGGCCTCCTCCAGCTGCTTCTCCAGCTCGGGGATCTCGCCGTAGGTGAGCCGCGCGGACGTCTCCAGGTCGCCGTCGCGCTGGGCGCGCTCCGCCTCGCCGTGGAGCTGGTCGATCCGCTCCTTGATCGCGCCGACGCGGTTCAGGCTCGCCTTCTCCTTGTCCCAGCGCGCGACGAGACCCGTCAGATGCTCCTGCTTGTCGGCCAGGTCGGCGCGGAGCCGGTCGAGCCGCTGCCGGGACGCCTCGTCGGTCTCCTTGGAGAGGTTCATCTCCTCCATCTTGAGCCGGTCGACGTTGCGCTGCAGCTCGTCGATCTCCACCGGCCGGGAGTCGATCTCCATGCGGAGGCGGGACGCGGCCTCGTCGACCAGGTCGATCGCCTTGTCCGGCAGGTACCGGGACGTGATGTAGCGGTCCGACAGCGCCGCCGCCGACACCAGCGCCGAGTCGTTGATCTGCACCTTGTGGTGCGCCTCGTAGCGGCCCTTCAGCCCGCGCAGGATCGCGATCGTGTCCTCGACCGTCGGCTCGCCGACGAACACCTGCTGGAACCGGCGCTCCAGCGCGGCGTCCTTCTCGATCCGCTCGCGGTACTCGTCCAGCGTCGTCGCGCCGATCATGCGGAGTTCGCCGCGGGCCAGCATCGGCTTCAGCATGTTGCCGGCGTCCATCGCGCCCTCGGCCGCGCCCGCCCCGACGACGGTGTGCAGCTCGTCGATGAACGTGACGATCTGCCCTTCGCTCTCCTTGATCTCGTGCAGGACGGCCTTCAGCCGCTCCTCGAACTCGCCGCGGTACTTCGCGCCCGCGACCATCGCGGACAGATCCAGCGAGACGAGCTTCTTGCCGCGCAGCGACTCGGGGACGTCCCCCGCGACGATGCGCTGCGCCAGGCCCTCCACGACGGCCGTCTTGCCGACGCCGGGCTCACCGATCAGCACCGGGTTGTTCTTCGTCCGCCGCGACAGCACCTGCACGACCCGGCGGATCTCCGGGTCGCGCCCGATCACCGGGTCGAGCCGCCCGTCGCGGGCCGCCGCCGTCAGGTCGACGCCGTACTTCTCCAGCGACTGGTAGGTGCCCTCCGGGTTCTCGCTGGTGACCCGGGCGTGCCCGCGCACCTTCTCGAACGCGTCCAGCAGCGCCTTCGGCGTGGCGCCGAACTCCTTCAGCAGCCCCGCCGCCGGGCCGCCGTCGGCGGCCAGCCCGACCAGCAGATGCTCGGTCGAGACGTAGTCGTCCTCCAGCTGCTTCGCCCGGTTCGCCGCCGTGTTGATCGACCGCTGGAGCTGCCCCGACAGCCGCGGCGTCGCCACCGTCGAGCCCTGCGCCTTCGGCTTGGCGGCGAGCTGCTCCTCGGCCTGCCGCCTGATCGCCTGCCAGTCCGCGCCGACGGCCTCCAGCAGCGGCACCGCCGTCCCGTCCGCCAGGCCGATCAGCGCCACCAGCAGGTGCTGCGGCTCCACCTCGGGGTGTCCCTCGGCCGCGGCCCTCCGGACCGCGACCGACACCGCCTCCTGACTCTTCTGCGTCAGCTTGTAGTCCATGTCCCCAGTCCCCGTGGATTCCTAGTCCCGGTCGCGCTCGTGCCAGACCACAACGCTCGTGTGCCTGATGGGCACCAGGTCAGAGCCGGGAGTACCACCTTGTTCCCCGTGCCGCCGCTGCTGCGCCAGCCGCGCGGCGACGGAACGGGTCGATTCGAGTTCGTTGGCGAGCTCCTCCAGCGCCGCGTGCGCCTTGCCGAGCTCCTCGCGGAGCCGCACGTTGTCGCGCTGCAGCTCCAGGATGTGCTTGATGCCGGAAAGGTTGATGCCCTCCTCCTGCGAGAGCCGCTGGATCTCGCGGAGCATCACGATGTCGCGCATCGAGTAGCGGCGGCCCCGTCCCGGCGACCGGCCGGGGGACACCAGCCCCATCCGGTCGTAGGTCCGCAGCGTCTGCGGATGCAGCCCGGACAGCTGCGCCGCCACCGAGATCACATAAACCGGAGTGTCGTCACCGAACGGGTCCATGCCCTCACTCCTGCTTGGCCTGCTGGAGGAGTTCGGCGCGCAGGTCGTCGCCGGTGCCCGCCTCGCGCAGCCGGACGAGCGCCTCCCGCGCCTGGTCGTCGAGCTTCTGCGGGACCTGGACGTCGACCGTGACGAGCAGGTCGCCCTTGGTGCCGTCGCGGCGGGTGGCGCCGCGGCCCTTCACCCGGAACGTGCGGCCGTTCGGCGTGCCCTCCGGCAGGCGCAGCGTGACGGGCTGCCCCTGGAACGTCGGCACCTTGATCTCCGCGCCCAGCGCCGCCTCCGGGAACGTCACCGGGACCGTCGCCGTGAGGTTGTCGGCGGCGCGGCCGAACACCGGGTGCGGCTTCACCTTGATGTTGACGTACAGGTCGCCCTGCTGGCCGCCGTTCTCGCCCGGCGCGCCCTTGCCCTTGAGCCTGATCTTCTGGCCGTCGGCGACGCCCGCCGGGATCCGCGCCTGGATCGTGCGGGTGCCGGTGGCGCGCCCGCTGCCGTTGCAGATCGGGCACGGGTCGTCCACGACGAGGCCGCGGCCGCGGCACTCCCGGCACGGCTCCTGGAAGCCGAAGTTGCCGAGGTTGCGGGTCTCGTGCCCGGTGCCCTCGCAGCTCGGGCACACCCGCGGCACGGTGCCCGCCTTCGCGCCGGTCCCCCGGCAGCCGTTGCAGGCGGCCTCGCTGGTCAGCTTGATCGGCACGGTCACGCCGTTCATCGCGCGGCCGAACGACAGCGTCACCTCGGTCTCGACGTCCGCGCCGCGCCTGCCGCGCCGTGTCGTCCCCGTCGTGCGGGTGCCGCCGCCGCGGCCGAACAGGCCGCCGAACAGGTCGCCGATGCGTTCCCCGGTGCCGCCGGTCTGCGTCCCGGTGCCGCCTCCCTGCTGCCCGAACAGGTCGCCGAAGTCGAACGGGAAGCCGCCGCCCTGCTGGCCGCGGAAACCGCCCGGCATGGACCGCACCGAGTCGTACTCCTTGCGGCGCTTGTCGTCCGACAGGACGTCGTAGGCCTCGGAGACCTCCTTGAAGCGGTCCTCCGCCTCGGCGTCGCCCTTGTTGGTGTCGGGGTGGTACTTGCGGGCCAGCTTCCGGTAGGACTTCTTGATCTCCTCCTGCGAGGCCGTCTTCGCGACACCGAGGACCTTGTAGTAGTCCTTCTCCAGGTAGTCCTTGGTGCTCACGGCGCCCCGCCTTCTGCTATCGCCACTTGCCGCATGTCTTCACGTGCCCCCGCGGGGCCCGGCCCGGCCGTCCTGGCCGGGACGGGCCCAGGGGATCATTCACCGTCGTCGCCCGCCTCGCCGCCGTCCGGCTTCCCGGCGGCGTCCGGGTCGGGGTCGGCCACCGCGACGCGCGCGGCCCGCAGGATCCGCTCGCCGATGCGGTAACCGGGCTGGAGGACGTCCACCACACTCGTCTCCGTCACCTCGGGTGAGAGGGAGTGCATGAGCGCCTCGTGCACGGTCGGGTCGAAGGGCTCGCCCTTCTCGCCGTACCTCACCAGGCCGAGCTTGCCGGTGACCGCCTCCAGGCTCTCGGCGACGGACTTGAAGCCGCCGGTGAGCTCGTCGTGGTCACGGGCACGGCCGATGTCGTCCAGGACCGGGAGCAGCTCGGACAGCACCTGCCCGAGGGCCTGCTCGCGGACCGCGACCCGGTCGCGCTCGACCCGCCTTCGATAGTTGTCGTACTCGGCCTTGAGCCGCTGGAGGTCTGCGAGACGCTCCGACAGCTGGGTCTGTAGCGAGGAGACCTCCTCGGTGTCGACCTTGGCGCCCCCGTTGGCCGGGGCCTCCGGGGCAGGCGGCGCCGCCGCCTGCTCCCGGACTTCCCCCGTTTCGGGATCGATGCGCCGCTTGTCGCGGATCACCGGGCCCTCCTTCTCCTCGCCCTCGTCAGGGGAGGACGTCACGATGCATCACCCTTCGGCTTGTCCTCGTCCACGATCTCGGCGTCGACGACCTCGTCGTCCTGCTGGTCGCCGCCCTGGTCGCCGGCGGTCGGGCCGGCGTCCTCGCCGCCCGGCTGCTGCTGCGCGCCCTCGGGGTTCTGCGCGTACATCGCCGCGCCCATCTTCTGGCTGACCTGCGCCAGCTTCTCGGCGCTGCCCTTGATCGCGTCGACGTCGGTGCCCTCCAGGGCCTTCTTGACCTCGGCGACCGCGTCGTTGACCTCGGTCTTCATCTCCTCGGGGACCTTCTCGTCGTTCTCCCGCAGGAACTTCTCGGTCGAGTACGCGAGCGTGTCGGCCTGGTTGCGGACCTCGGCCTCCTCGCGGCGCTTGCGGTCCTCCTCGGCGTAGTCCTCGGCGTCGCGCATCATCTTCTCGATGTCGTCCTTCGGCAGCGCGCTGCCGCCGGTGATGACCATCGACTGCTCGCGGCCGGTGCCCTGGTCCTTCGCGCTGACGTTCACGATGCCGTTGGCGTCGATGTCGAAGGTGACCTCGATCTGCGGGACGCCGCGCGGCGCCGGGGGCAGACCGGTGAGCTGGAACGTGCCGAGCTTCTTGTTGTACGCGGCGATCTCGCGCTCGCCCTGGTAGACCTGGATCTCCACGGACGGCTGGTTGTCGTCGGCGGTGGTGAACGTCTCCGACCGCTTGGTCGGGATCGTGGTGTTCCGCTCGATGATCTTGGTGAAGATGCCGCCCTTGGTCTCGATGCCGAGGCTCAGCGGGGTCACGTCCAGCAGGAGGACGTCCTTGACCTCGCCCTTGAGCACGCCGCCCTGGAGGCTGGCGCCGATCGCGACGACCTCGTCCGGGTTGACGCCCTTGTTCGGCTCCTTGCCGCCGGTCAGCTCCTTGACCAGCTCGGACACCGCGGGCATCCGGGTCGAGCCGCCGACCAGGACGACCTGGTCGATCTTGTCGAGGCTGATGTCGGCGTCCTTCAGCACCGAGTGGAACGGCGCCTTGGTCCGGTCGAGCAGGTCGGAGGTCATCCGCTGGAACTCGGCCCGGGTGAGCTTCTCGTCCAGGTGCAGCGGGCCCTCGGCCGACGCGGTGATGTACGGCAGGTTGATCTGCGACTCGGACGAACCGGACAGCTCGATCTTCGCCTTCTCCGCGGCCTCCCGGAGCCGCTGCAGGGCCATCTTGTCCTTGCTCAGGTCGACGCCGTTGGCGTTCTTGAACTTCTCGACCAGCCAGTCGACGACCTTCTGGTCCCAGTCGTCGCCGCCCAGGTGGTTGTCGCCGCTGGTGGCCTTGACCTCGACCACGCCGTCGCCGACCTCCAGCAGGGACACGTCGAACGTGCCGCCGCCCAGGTCGAAGACCAGGATCGTGGCCTCGTTCTCCTTCTCCAGGTGGTAGGCCAGCGCCGCCGAGGTCGGCTCGTTGATGATGCGCAGGACGTTCAGCCCCGCGATCTGGCCGGCCTCCTTGGTGGCCTGGCGCTGGTGGTCGGAGAAGTACGCGGGCACGGTGATGACCGCGTCGGTGACCGTCTCGCCCAGGTAGGACTCGGCGTCCCGCTTCAGCTTCTGGAGCACGAACGCGCTCATCTGCTGCGGGTTGAAGTCCTTGTCGTCGATCTTGGTCTTCCAGTCGGTGCCCATCTCGCGCTTGACCGACCGGATCGTCCGGTCGACGTTGGTCACCGCCTGGCGCTTGGCGACCTCGCCGACCAGGACCTCCCCGTTCTTGGCGAACGCGACGACGGACGGTGTGGTCCGCGACCCCTCCGCGTTCGCGATGACGGTGGGCTCGCCGCCCTCCAGAATCGCGACGACCGAGTTGGTCGTCCCGAGGTCGATGCCGACCGCACGTGCCATGTTCTCGTCCTCCGTCGTTTCCGTTATCGCGCCCCGGTCGCCCCCGGGGTGCGGCCGGTTCGGTTGCTCGTCCGCAAGGTTGCCCGGCCGTTCCATTGTTGTCAAATGACTTGAGTCGCAGAGACTCAACTTTGCTGCCGTTCTCTCCAACAGGACGATTGAGCCGTCTATTCCGGTTCCCAGAATCGGGCCCCCGGAACAGAGATCGGCCCCTGGGAGGAGGACCGGGCCGCTCCCGTCCGCCGAGAGGACGACGCCGTGAAAGCCGCCGGGGGATGCGGGTGATACGTGTGCGACCGGCGTCCACGCCACGGAAAGGCACCAGATGACAGGGGAACCCCTCACCGCGGACCCGCCCCGTGGGCCAGACCGGGCGGACGACTCCGCCGTCCTGCGGATGTCCCTGGACGACCCCGAACGCTTCGGCGACATCTTCGACGCCTACTTCGCCGAGATCCACGGGTACGCCGCGAAACGGCTCGGCCCGGACGCCGCGTCCGACATCGCCTCGCAGACGTTCCTGGAGGCGTTTCGCGGCCGGGCCCGCTACGACGCGTCCCGGGCGGCCGTGCGGACCTGGCTGTACGGCATCGCGACGAACGTCATCGGCAAGCACCGGCGCAGCGAGGTCCGCGGGCTGCGTGCCCGTGCGCGGCTCAGCCCCGACCGGCCGTCCGACGGGCCTGCGGACCGGGTGACCGCCCAGGTCAGCGCCCAGGGCCTGCGCGGACGGCTGGCTGGTGCGATCGCCGGGCTACCGGCCGGCGACCGGGACGTGCTGCTGCTCGTCGCGCTCGCCGAGCTGAGCCACGAGGAGGTCGCCGCCGCGCTGGACATCCCGTACGGGACGGTCGGCTCGCGGCTCAGCCGGGCCAGGCGCAAGGTGCGCGAGGCGCTGGGCGGAACGAACCCGATGCGTGATCTGGAGGACGACCATGGATGAGCTGCGGACGGTCAAGGAGGCCTACGGGGAGCCCGCGCCGCCGACGCTGCGCGAGGTGACCGAGGCCCGCGTCCGGATGTTCGGGGAGCCGCCGCCCGGCCGCGCCCGGTTCGGGTGGAGGTTCAAGGCCGGGTTCGGCGTGGTCGTCGCAGGGGCTGCCGCCGCCGTCGCGATCGCGGCGACCGGATCGGGGAGGCCCGCCTCCCCTCCGGCCCCCGTGGACCTGGGTAAGCAGGCCGTCCTGGCGGCGGCGGAACAGGCGGAGGTGCAGCCGACCGGCAACTTCTGGTTCTACCACGGGACCATGGGACGGTCGTTCATCGTCCGGTCCGAGACCGGCGACTACGCGATCGCCGCCGCCCCGGAGGAATACTTCCTGCGGGTCGGGGCCGAGCCCGGCGCGGGCGTGGGCACCTACAACCGGAACCTGCCGTCCAGGCCGCTGACGGCGCAGGACGAGGCGTTGTGGAAGAAGGCCGGGTCGCCGTCGAAGTTCAAGGTCTGGGACGGCGAGCGCCTCTCCACCTACGACCAGAGCGCGACGCGGTGGAGGTTCTGGGAACCCGCTCGTAAGGGCGACGGTGGCTGGGTGGGCGGCAGGACCCTCGAGGAGGCCGAGCGGCTGCCGACCGACCCCGGTGAACTGGCCGACCTGCTGTCCACTGGGCTCTTGCACTTCCACCTCCGGGCTCCGGAGGAGAAGGAGAAGATCAAGAAGGAGCGCGGGATTCCCGAACCACGCTCGGTGACCCCCCTCGACAAGCTCACGGTGGTCGCGGCACTCCTGCGGACCTCGCCCATGCCGCCGACGTTCAGGGCCGGCCTCATGCGGGCGCTCGCCGCGCAGCCCGGGGTGAAGGCGATCGACGGCGTGACCGATCCGCTGGGGCGCGAGGGCGTCGCGCTGGCCGTCGACCTGAAGACCACGCATGTCACCGCCGCGCAGGGCGCGCCCGCCGCGGAACGCGGCGACTACGGCAGCCGCAAGGAGATCGTCTTCGATGAGCGGACCGGGGAGATGCTCGCCGTTCAGACCGTGCTGACGAGGCCCGGCGGCCCCTACCGCGACCGCGAACCCGGATTCGTGATCCGCTTCCGCCTGGCCCTCGACTCGGGATGGACGGACACCAAGCCGAAGCCGCCCGCGAAACCGCCCTTCTAAGCCTTCCAGTCGGGGGTGGGCGCTGCCGTTACCCCCTGGCTGAAGCCGCCTTCCCATGCGATGCCCTCCGCCCCGGCTTGGGGCGGAGGGCATCGTGCGTTAAGGCGGTCGGCGAAAGGGATTCGCAGACGCGACGGAGTACCCGATGATGCCCTTTCCCCCAGAGGAGTGACATGCCCGACGCCAATGTGCGGCCGGCCGCGTGACAGCCGCCGCCGAGATCGACCCCGCCCGGCTCGTCAGCGTTTCCCTGGACGATCCCGAGCGGTTCACTGACGTCTACGACCGGTACTTCCCCGCGATCCACCGGTACGTCGCCGGACGTCTCGGCGCGCAAGCGGCCGACGACGTCGTCGCCGAGACGTTCCTGGCCGCGTTCCGCCGCCGCCGCACCTACGACGCCGCCAAAGGCGCCGTCCTCGCCTGGCTGTACGGCATCGCGACGAACCTGGTCGCGCAGCACCGGCGCGCCGAGACCCGCCGGTACCAGGCGCTCGCCCGCGTCGGTGTCGAACGGGACGCGGACGCCCATGACGACCGCGTCGCCGCCGCCGTGACGGCCGCGCGCATGCAGCCGAGCCTGGCGCGCGCGCTGGCGGGACTGTCGCGTAAGGAACGCGACGTCGTGCTCCTCACGGCGCTCGCTGACCTCACCCACGAGGAGATCGCGACGGTGCTCGGCATCCCCTACGGGACGGTCGGCTCCCGCCTCAACCGCGCTCGCCGGAAGCTGCGGGACGCCCTCACGCAGACGCAAGGAGACTGACCATGGACGAAATGCAGGCCATCGCGGAAATGCTGGAAGAGCCGCCCACCCGGCAGGCCGAGGACGAGGGGCGCCGTCGCCTGCGGCGTGAGATGGAGAACCCGTCCGGCGCGGGAGGCGCCGGGGCACCGTCCCGCCGGTGGCTGAAGACCGGGCTCGGTCTCGCCGCGGCGGGCGCGGCTGCGGCCGTCGTGATCTCGGTGGTCGGGTCGGGGGCGCCCCCCGCGGGCGGAGGTGTCGCGGGGGGCGGCACGCAGGGTCAGGTGGACCTCGGCAGAGAGGCCGTTCTGGTCGCGGCGGAGAACGCGGCGAAGCAGGAGATCGGCGATTACTGGTTCTCCGACGACGTCGGCGGCCAGTCGTACGTCGTGCAGGCCGGCACGGGGTCGTACGTGATGGTCGGTGCGCACATGGAGAGCTTCAGGTGGGCCGGGGCCGAGCCCGGCTCGGCCACGGGCAGCGCCTGGCGCATGATCCCGGCCCGGCCGCAGACGCCGCAGGACGCGGCGGCGTGGAAGAAGGCCGGGTCCCCGAAGAAGATCAGGGTGTGGTCGGGCGACAAGTGGCTCACCCTGAAAACGGGGGAGAAGATGGCGTGGGAGGTCGACCACCTTGACCCTTCGGGTGGTGGCGAGTGGTACGGCCGGATGACCACCGAGGATCTGCAGAACCTGCCGGCCGACCCGGAGAAGCTCACCGAGAGGTTCCTCACCGACGAGGCCCTGCAGTGGCGTGCGCTGGGAGTGCCGTCTCCCGAGAAGCTCAAGGAACACGAGAAGAAGCACGGGCCGCTCCCCGAGCGCGAGTACGACTCCTACTCGAAGCTCAGTGCGGTCGGGGGGCTCATCGGGAACTCGCCGGTTCCGCCGAAGGTGCGGGCCGCGCTCATCCGGGCGGCGACCGTGCTGCCGGGCGTGGAGGCGATCGGTGAGGTCGTCGACCCGCTCGGCCGCAAGGGCGTCGCGCTGGCGTCCGCGAGCAGGACCATCAAGATCACTGGCGAGCCCGGCACACCGCCCGGGCGGCAGGGCACGTACAAGGCCCGCAAGGAACTCGTCTTCGACAAGGAGACCGGCGAGGTGCTGGCCTCGCAGTACGTGCTGACCAAGCCCGGCGGCCCCTACAAGGACCGTGAACCCGGGTTCGTCATCGACTACACGGCGACCCGCGACACGGGCTGGACCGACACCAAGCCGAAGCCGCCCGCCGGACTCCCCTTCTGACCGGGGCTCCCGTCCCCGCCAGGCCCCTCGTCCGCTACCGGGCGGGGGCCTGCGCGCTTCGGGTCGTCCGAAGGAGAAGGCCGCGCCGGAGCCCGTCAGGGGGTGAGGTCGGACGGGGTGGTGCCGGTCTCGGTGAGGGGGAGGCCGAGCGCCGCTCGTTCGGACAGCCAGGTGCTCGGACGGTAACGCGGGTCGCCGGTGGAGGTGTGCAGGCCTTGCAGGATTCTTAGGACGCGGTCGGCCCCGGCGTTCTCGCCCCACTCCAGCGGTCCGCGCGGGTAGTTGAGGCCCAGCCGTACGGCGGTGTCGATGTCCGCGGGACGGGCGAGGCGCTGCTCGGCGATGCCGCAGCCGACGTTCACGATCGACGCGATAAGGCGCTGGGCGACGGGCGCCGGGGCGTCCCTCAGGACGGTGATGGCTCGTCCTGTAGCGGCAAGGGCCGCCAGGCAGGCGCGGCCGGTGTCCTTGTCGAGCGCTGGGTGCACGGTCACGGTGAGACGGGTGAAGAATCCGCCGAACGGGTCAACGCCCAAGGTGCGCTCTAGGGGAAGACCCTCGGCTAGGGCTGTGTCGACGGTGCTCCGCCCCAACGGTGCGACGAGCACGACCGCTTGGCTGGACGGCTCGTCCCCCGACTCGACCTCCACACCGGAAGTCGAAAGCAGCGCCCCAAGCTCTTCACGGACGTCGCCGTGCACCCAGACAGGGCGAGTCTCCACGGACGGGGCAGTGATCTCGGGTGGCTCTTGCTTGGCGCCGTCCACGTACTTGTAGAAGCCCTCGCCTGTCTTGCGGCCGTACAGGCCCGCTTCGACGCGTGCCCGTCCGAGCCTGGACGGGCGGAAGCGCGGCTCCGTGTAGAAGCCCGTCCAGATGGACTCCATCACCGGCTGCGACACGTCCATCCCGGTGAGGTCGAGCAGTTCGCACGGCCCCATTCTCAGGCCGAGGACGTCCCGTGCGATGCGGTCGATGTCGGCGGGTTCGGCGGCCCCCTCGGAGAGGATCTGCAACGCCTCCGTCACCAGGCCGCGCCCAGCGTGGTTGACGAGGAAGCCGGGCGCGTCTGGCGCGAGCACGGGTTCGTGACCGAGGCGCTTCACCAGGTCGGTCAGCGCGTCCGGGATCCACTCGGCCGTGCGCGCACCAGGAATCACCTCGACCAACCGCATCAGCGGCACCGGGTTGAAGAAATGCAGACCCGCCACCCTGGACGGATCGTTCAGTACGGCCCCGATCGCCGTCACCGGCAGCGAACTGGTGTTGGTGGCCAGGATCGTGTGCTCGGGACAGACCTTCTCCAGTGCCGTGAACAGCTCCCGCTTCGTCTCCAGGTCCTCCCGGATGGCCTCGATGACGAGATCGCACTCCTGGAAGGGGGTGAGCGGCTCACCGACCGGGCGCAGCCGCTCCTTCGCCGCCGCCGCGTCGTCCGCGGGCATCCGGCCCTTGGCGACGAGCTTGTCGAACATGGCGGAGATCTGGGTGACCGCGTCCGTCACCGCCTCCAGCCGCACGTCGGCGATCTCCACGGTCACCCCGCCCGCCGCCACGAGCTGCGCGATCCCGCGTCCCATCGCCCCAGCGCCGATCACCCGGACCGTCCGTACGTCCCGCGCCCAGTGCTCGACGCCGCCCTGCTCCACCATGCCGCCTCCTCGCCTCCTCGCGGGGGCCTCCTCGCGGGCGGGGACTGGCTCGTGGGCCGCGCATCGGTGCGCACGGCCGGCCAGGCCGAACCCGGGTCCGGCCTGGTGGCCGGCGTCGCCCGCCGGGGAACTCCCGCGTCCGTCGGCACGATAGCGGGGGACGCCGGCGGGCGACGCTCCCGGTGCCCGCGGCCCGGTGCCCTCGGCCTTGTGGGCTCGGGTTAGTCGTCGCCTCCGTCGTCGTCGTTGCCGCCGTCGTTCCCGTCGTCGTTCCCGTCGTCGTTCTCCTGGTCGTTGCCGCCGCCCCCGTCGTCGTCACCGCCGTCCTCGTCGCCACCGCCGCCGCAGGCGGTCGTCATGACCGCGGTGGCCCCCAGCACCCCGGCCACCGCGACGGCCGCCGGAGCCGAAGCCGGTGTCAGCGCCACCACCGTGGCGATCAATGTCTTGAGCATCTTCATCGTCAGCTTCGCCATCGCGTCCTCCAAGATCCTGATGAGCGGCAACGCCCCCGTGCCTACCCCTGCCGAGGTCCCACCTCACCTTTCTGCGGCGTCCTCCACTGGACGGAAACCCGGCGGCGTCGTCTCCGCGGCCGAGCCGTAACCTTCGGAGTGCGTCGCCGCACCCCGGAGCTGAGGAGCACACATGCGCGAAGCGGTCATCTGCGAGCCGCTGCGTACCCCGATCGGCCGGTTCGGCGGGGTACTGAAGGCCGTCCCGCCCGTCGAGCTCGCCGCCACCGTCATCCGCGCGCTCGTCGAACGCGCCGGGCTGCCCGGCGACGCGATCGACGAGGTGATCCTCGGCCACTGCTACCCCACGGCCGACGCCCCCGCCATCGGACGCGTCGCCGCGCTCGACGCCGGGCTCCCCATCGAGGTCGGCGGCACCCAGATCGACCGGCGCTGCGGGTCCGGGCTCCAGGCCGTCCTGGACGCCGCGATGCAGGTCCAGCTCGGTGTGAGCGACGTGATCATCGCCGGCGGTGCGGAGAGCATGAGCGGCGCGCCGTTCTACACGACGCAGGCGCGCTGGGGCGTCCGCGGCCCGTCCCTCCAACTGCACGACGCGCTCGCGCAGGGCCGCGTCACCGCCGGAGGCGTCAACCATCCGGTGCCGGGCGGGATGTTGGAGACCGCGGAGAACCTGCGCCGCGAGTACGGCATCGGGCGCGAGGAGCAGGACGAGCTGTCCGTGCGTTCCCACCAGCGCGCCGTCGCCGCCCAGAAGTCGGGGACGTTCGCCGAGGAGATCGTCCCGGTGACCGTCCGGTCGCGTAAGGGCGACACGGTCGTCGACACCGACGAGCACCCGCGTCCGGACACGACGGTCGAGGGGCTGGCGAAGCTGCGTCCCGTCCTCGGCAGGTCCGACGACCAGGCCACCGTCACCGCGGGCAACGCCAGCGGCCAGAACGACGCGGCCGCCGCCTGCGTCGTCACCACCCCCGAGCGCGCCGCCGAGCTGGGCCTGCGGCCCCTCGTCCGGCTCGTGTCGTGGGCCCGCGCCGGCGTGCCGCCCCGCACGATGGGCATCGGGCCGGTTCCGGCCACCGCCAAGGCCCTGGAGCGGGCCGGCCTGGCCCTCGCCGACATCGACCTCATCGAGCTGAACGAGGCGTTCGCCGCGCAGGTCCTCGCCGTCACCCGTGAGTGGGACCTCAAGGACGCCGACTGGGACCGCGTCAACGTCAACGGCTCCGGCATCTCCCTCGGTCACCCCGTCGGCGCGACCGGCGCCCGCATCCTCGCGACGCTCGCCCGCGAGATGGAGCGCCGCGAGGTCCGCTACGGCCTCGAGACGATGTGCATCGGCGGCGGCCAGGGCCTCGCCGCGGTCTTCGAGAGGGTCTAGGTCAGGGCGGGCGCCAGGCCGGGGGCGGCGACCAGGACCAGGCCGAGGGCGATCATCGCGCCGCCCAGCGGCCGGCTCACCAGATCCCCGTACCGCCAGACCTTCTCCACGAGGACGACGGCGGCGATGATCCCCATCCAGACAAGGCTCATCATCCCCGCGGCGAGCAGCACGGCCATCAGCGCCCAGCAGCATCCCAGGCAGAAGGCTCCGTGGCGGACGCCGACGAGGAGCGCGCCCGAAGGGCTCGCCGTGATCCGCTCTCCATGGCGGACGACGACGGCGAGCGGTGAACGGCACTGGCGCAGGCATGCCCGCTTCAGCGGGGTGAGCTGGTAGGCGCCCGCGAGCAACAGCACCACGGCGCCCGCGCGCACGGCGGCCGGCGAGCCGCCTGCCGCCACCGTCGACTGGAAGAGCGTGAACAGGCCGTACGCCGCCACCCCCGCGGCCGCCCAGACGGCCAGGTAACCGGCCGTCAGCAGGTACGCCGTCGTGCGCGCCCTGCCCCGCCGGCGCAGCAGCCGGTCGATCCGGACGATCACCGGTGTCACCGCGGGGAGCATCATCGCCGCCATCATCACGAACCAGGTGCCGAGGAACAGCCCCGCGCTCATGGAGTGGTCCATCCGCATCCCCGGCATCCCGTCATCGGCGTGGCCGGGGCGGGCGCCGCCGGTCAGGATCCCGGCGCGCATGCCCGGTGTGGCCAGGTGGTGCACCGCCAGCCACGCGATCACGGAGATGATGACGAGGACCGCGACGAACACGACCTCGTGGGGCGCGGGCCGGGCGGCGGGTCTCCGCTGCCGCGTCCGCACCGGCGCACTCACCCGGGTCCGCTCCAGTCGAACGGGATGTGCTTGCTGGAGCGGCCTTCCCAGTCCCATTCGAACCCGTAGGCGTCGACCTGGTCGGTGAGGGCCCGGCCCCAGGTGGCGACCTGCCCGGGACCGGTTTCGGAACCGGGCGGGTTGATCGTCTGCACCCGTGCCCCCTCGGGGGCCGTGGGGCCGGTGAGGGCCTCGGCCCTCGCCACGACCCGGCCGGGAACCTCCGCGTTCCATGTGGCGAGGTCCTCGTCGACCGAGATCGTGACGGGCGAGTATTCGAGTCCCCGCATCTCGGGACCGAACATCTCCACGAACTGGGCGGGCCAGCCCCCGGCCTCTCCGCCGAAGATCTTCCCGAGCGCTTCGCGCTGGGGATCGTCGGCGCGCTCGTCCATGAAGACGGCCGCGTAGGCGTCGGAGTGCTCGCCCCACGCGTTCCCCACGAATGAGCCCAGCATCACGACGTTGAGGCCGTCGAGTGCGACGTCCCCGTATCGCCCTTCGCGGATGTGCCATGCGAGCACGCCGTCACAGTCCCCGGAGGTGGGAGGCTGCGCGTAGGTGCACGGGCACGGGATGGTGCATTTGCAGACGTCGAACCAGTCGCCGACGACATGCCATTGCGGTGTTGCGGCGGTGTCGGCCATGTCTTCCCCCCTCGGATCCCGCGCCTCCCTGTAATCGTCACAAAACGGGAGATCAGGGGCTAGGCGACTCAGGTAAAACCTCCCACCTCCCGCTGCCCGCTTCTTGCTTCCCGGTGCGCCGGCCCGATCGAGGACTCGCCCAGGTCATCCCTCCGGGGCGGCCCAGGAGGGGTCGCGGCCGGTCAGGGCCATGAGGCGGTCGAGCGGCGAAGCGCCGCCGGGGATCTCGACGGCGGGGCCGAACAGGCCCTCGACGCCCTTGCCGCCGCTCTGCTCGACGGTCGGCGCGACGAAGGCGAGGCAGGCGTCGATCTCGTCCTCGCCGACGTCGTAGGGCTGGCCGCTGGCGCGGGCGACGTCCCAGCCGTGCACGACCAGCTCGTTCATCGCGACATGGCCGGCGTCCTCGCCGGGCAGCTGCAGGCCGCCGGCCTCGGTCATGCCCTGCCAGGCGTCGGGAGAGCGCCAGGCGGCGGCGAGTGCGTCGAGCTGTTCGGGAATGCGGGTGCGCCAGCCCGGCGCCAGGCTGGACGCGTCGGCGGACGGCGGCTGCGACGCCCCGTCCGGGAAGCTCTTCGAGGCGGCCCACGTGAAGGCCTGGGTCAGCCCGCCGACGTGGTCGATGAGGGCGGCGAGCGACATGTCCGCGCACGGCGTCGGCGCGGTGAGCTGGTAGTCGCGGACGCCGGCGAGCAGGCCGGCCATCCGCCGGGCGGCGGGCGTGAGGTCGGGCATCGAGGTCATCTGGGATTCCTCCGTGGGACGAGTGGCGTAGCGGGCCGGGAACGCCGCCGAACGGCTCCCGCCCACTGATACGGACTCGGCAACCTCCCGATACTCATCGAGCCCGATACTCATCGAACACGCGGAATTCATAAGGTGTGGGGGATGACGTAACCCCGAGGCGGTGCACGAATGGGTCTCCGGTTGGCCGTACCGTGAACTGACCTGCGTATGTGACGCATAAGCTACTACCGAGTAGTATTCGGGCCCCGGATGAAGCGCAGTCCGACGCGAGCCCTACGCTGACTGCCATCGCCCGTACCCCAGGAGGACGGAACAGTGTTCTGGATCACGTTGGTCATTGGGCTCGCCGGTACGGCGGTCGCTCTGGCGGTCGCCGGTCGGCGGGTGCTGTTCCTGTACCAGATCGCCAAGAGCGGCCAGCCCGATCCCGAGCGGACGCTGCAGGTCAAGCGTGAGCCCCGGAAGGCCGTCGAGGGCCAGGCCGTGGAGGTCTTCGGGCAGCGCAAGCTGCTGAAGTGGACCGTGGCCGGCGCCGCGCACTTCGCGGTGATGTGGGCGTTCTTCCTGCTGGCGACCGTCTACGGGGAGGCGGGCGTCCAGCTGCTGTTCGGGCTCGACGCGCACATTCCGGGCCTGCAGACCTGGGGTCCGATCGGGTTCGTGCAGGACACGATCGCGCTGGCCGCCCTGGCCGGGCTGATCGTATTCACCGCGATCCGTTTCAAGGACTCGCCCAAGCGGCTCGGCCGCCAGTCGCGGTTCAAGGGCTCGCACCTGTCCGGCGCGTGGATCACACTGTTCATGATCTTCAACGTGATCTGGACGATGTTCTTCTTCCGCGGCGTCGAGGTCGCCCGCGGCAACTTCGGATACAACGGGGCCGCCTACTTCTCGCACCTGACCGGCAACCTGTTCGAGGGCATGAGCGACAGCACCCTGGAGGTCCTGGAGTCGGCCGGGCTGCTGCTGCACATCGGCGTCGCGCTGGTCTTCCTGGTCTTCGTCGTGCACTCCAAGCACCTGCACATCTTCCTGGCCCCGCTGAACGTGATGTTCAAGCGCAGCCCGGACGGCATGGGCGCCGCGCAGCCGATGATGTCGGGCGGCAAGCCGCTCGACTTCGAGGAGGCCGACCCCGACGAGGACACCTTCGGCCGCGGCAAGATCGAGGACTTCACCTGGAAGGGCCTCCTCGACATGGCGACCTGCACCGAGTGCGGCCGCTGCCAGTCGCAGTGCCCCGCCTGGAACACCGGCAAGCCGCTGTCGCCGAAGATGCTCGTGCTTGAGCTGCGTGACCACGCACTCGCCAAGGCGCCCTACATGGTCGCCTCGGACGAGGCGAAGGCGAAGTTCACCGACGAGCAGAAGGCCGCCATGCAGGTGGACAAGGAGCTCGTCGCCGACGACGGCGTCATCCACCCCGACGTGCTGTGGTCGTGCACCAACTGCGGTGCGTGCGTGGAGCAGTGCCCGGTCGACATCGAGCACATCGACCACATCCTGGACATGCGCCGCTTCCAGGTCATGATCGAGTCCTCGTTCCCGTCCGAGGCCGGCGTGATGCTGAAGAACCTGGAGAACAAGGGCAACCCGTGGGGCATGTCGGAGACCAAGCGCCTCGAATGGATCGAGGAGCTGGACTTCGAGGTCGAGGTCGTCGACGACAAGCTGCCCGAGGAGACCGAGTACCTGTTCTGGGTCGGCTGCGCGGGCGCGCTGGAGGACCGGGCCAAGAAGACCACCAAGGCGGTCGCCGAGCTGCTGCACATCGCGGGCGTGAAGTTCGCCGTGCTGGGGCCGATGGAGGCGTGCACCGGTGACCCGGCCCGCCGCCTGGGCATGGAGTTCGTGTTCCAGATGCTCGGCCAGCAGAACGTCGAGACGCTGAACGACGCGGGCGCCAAGAAGATCGTCGCGACCTGCCCGCACTGCTTCAACACCCTGGCCAACGAGTACCCGCAGATCGGCGGGAACTACGAGGTCGTCCACCACACCCAGCTGCTCGCGCACCTGGTCGAGGAGGGCAGGCTCACCCCGGTCACGCCGATCGAGGAGAGCATCACCTACCACGACCCCTGCTTCCTGGGCCGCCACAACAAGGTCTACAAGCAGCCGCGCGACATCATGGCGACCGTCCCCGGCGTCAAGACCCAGGAGATGCACCGGCACAAGGACCGCGGCTTCTGCTGCGGCGCCGGCGGCGCGCGGATGTGGATGGAAGAGCGCATCGGCAAGCGCATCAACACCGAGCGCGTGGACGAGGCGCTGGAGACCAACCCCGACACCGTCTCCACCGCCTGCCCGTTCTGCCTGGTCATGCTGGGCGACGCCATCAACGAGAAGAAGAACGCCGGCGACGCCAAGGAGTCCCTGGAGGTCGTCGACGTCTCCCAGCTCCTGATCCGCTCCATCAAGGGCGAGGCCAACCCGCCCGGCTCGCAGGAGAAGGAGCCCGTCGCCGCCGAATAGCGGACGATGCACGAAAGGAAGGACCCCCGGCCACCGCCATGGCCGGGGGTCCTTCTCGTCGTCCAGGGCCTCGGACAGCGCCGCGGGGGCCGTCGCGGGGCCGCCTCGGGGATGCCGCGCGTCCGCAACGGGCCCGTGCGGCGTTCAGAGCGCCGAGACGGGGTTGCGGTGGGTCCACCCTGGTAGGACCCAGGGATGGCCGTGCTCGTGTCTCTCCTCGCGTTCCTGATGACTCTCGTCGGGGGCCTCGCCGCGATGAAGGTGCGCGACAACCGGCACCTGGTCCTCGGGCTGGCCGGCGGCCTGATGCTCGGGGTCGTCGCGTTCGACCTGATCCCCGAGTCGCTGGAGATGACGCGGCACTCACCGTTCGGCGTCCCCCTGCCCATGATCGGCTTCGCGGCCGGATTCCTGCTGCTCCATGTCGTGGAGCAGGCCGTGGCGATACACCGGGCCCACGAGCACGAGTACGCCCCGCACGTGCACGCCCACGCCCACGGGCAAGGCGGCGGCGGGTCGGCGGGACTGCTCGCCGCGTCCGCGCTGGTCGCGCACAGCCTGATGGACGGCATCAGCATCGGCCTCGGCTTCCAGTCCGGAACCGAGGTGGGGATCTTCGTGGCGCTCGCCGTGATCGCGCACGACTTCGCGGACGGGTTCAACACCGTCACGGCCGCGTCACTGAACCGCGGCGACCGCCGTCCCGCCGTCGCGCTCCTGTTCGCCGACGCCCTCGCCCCGATCGCCGGGGCCGCGCTGGGGACGCTCGTGAAGGTGCCGGACGCCGTCCTCGGGCCGTACCTCGGGCTCTTCGCGGGCGTCCTGCTCTACCTGTCCGCCGCCGAGATCCTGCCCGAGGCGCACAGCGTCCACCCCCGCGTGATGACGCTGGCCGCCACTGGGCTGGGGCTGACCGCGGTCCTGTTCATCGTCGGCCTCGCAGGCTGACGCCAGGACGGCGGAGCGGGCACCGGGAAGGCGGAGTACCGTCCGGACGCCGGGAAGGCGGAGTGCCGTCCGGACGCCCTGACGCCGGGAAGGCAGAGGGCCGTCCGGATGACCGGACGGCCCTCTGCCGCTTGGAACGAACGTCCCCGAAGGGGATCAGCCCGTCAGAGCCTGGACCTCGGGGTTGGTCTTCAACCACTCGGTCACGGCCTGGTCGGGGTTGTCCTTGTGCTTGTTCGTCAGCAGGTCCTCGAGAGTCCCGAGCTGCTCGTCGTTCATCTTGAACTTCTTCAGCCAGCTGGTGACATCCGGCTGGTCCTCGCCGAAGCCCTCACGGGCGACCGTGTAGATGCCGTCAGGCTTGCCCATGGCGCCCTTCGGGTCTTCCAGGTCCCGGATGGGGTACTGCGTGTACGCCAGGTGCGGACGCCACAGCGTGACGATGATGTTCTCCTTGGCGTCCGTCGCCTTCTTCAGCTCGGCGAGCATGGCCGCCGTCGAGGACGTCGTGACCGTGAACTCGTCCTCCAGGCCGTACGCGGGGAGCATCTCCTCCTGCGACACCCGGTACAGGCCGGAGCTCTTCTCGATGCCGACGATCTTGCCGTCGTACTCGCCGCCCTTGCCCTTGAGGTCCTCAAGCGACTTCAGGGGCGAGTACTCCGGCACCGCGATGGTCAGCGGCGCCGAGTCATACCAGGCGCCGACCTTCTCCAGCTTGTCGCCGTACTGCTTCCAGTAGTCCTCGTGGGTGCCGGGCAGCCAGGAGTCGAGGAACAGGTCGACGTCGCCCTTCGACATGCCGGCGTAGAGCGGTCCGGTGTCGAGGGTCTTCACATCGACGGTGTAGCCCTTGTCGGTCAGCAGCTTCTTCCAAAGCGCCGTCACGGTCTCGCCCTCGGCCCAGCCCGAGACCATGCCGATGGTGATGTTCTTGTCGGTCTCTCCGCCGCCGGAGCCGGAGTCGGAGTCGCCGCACGCTACCGCGCCCGCCCCCAGTGTCAGCGAGAGCGCGGCCGCGATGGCCAGACCCTTGAACTTGAAGCGCATTCCCGTCCTTTCGTTGGCTTGCATAGTGAGGGGATAGGGGGGAGCGGGGGGTTCGTCAGCCGACGAGCTCGGGTTCCGGGTCGGCCGTCTTACCGGCCGCCTTGTCCGTCGTCGGGGTGGGGGTCGCGCGGCCGTTCCTGCCGCGCGTGAACAGCATGCGCAGCATGCTGGGGCCGTTTCCGAGGGCACCGGTGAGCCGGTCCAGGTAGATGGCCAGGATCACCACCGCGATGCCGCCCTCGAAGCCCGTGGCGACGTCCACCCGGTTGATGCCCTCCAGCACCACTCCGCCGAGACCGCCGGCGCCGACCATGCCCGCGATGACGACCATCGACAGCGACAGCATGATCAGCTGGTTGATGCCCGCCATGATCGACGGCATCGCGAGCGGAATCTGGATGCGGGTCAGGATCCGGTTCGGCGGCGTGCCGAACGCCTCGCCCGCCTCGACCATCTCCGGGTCGACGCCGCGGATGCCGAGCTCGGTCAGCCGGACCCCCGGCGGCATCGAGAAGATCACCGTCGCGACGACGCCCGGGACCGCCCCGATGCTGAAGAAGAAGATCGCCGGGATCAGATAGACGAACGCCGGCATCGTCTGCATGAAGTCCAGGATCGGACGGACGATACGACTCACCACGTCGTTGCGGGCCGCGGCTATGCCGATGGGGACCGACAAGAACGTCGACACCACCGCCGCCACGATCACCAGGGCGAGGGAGTCCATCGAGTCTTCCCACAGCTCCATGCTGTCGATCAGCGCGAAGCCGAGGATCGTGAACACGCCGAGCTTCCAGCCGCTGATCAGCAGGGCCACCACGGCCAGCAGCAGCGCCAGCACCATCGGCGGCAGGGCCGTCAGCCCGCTCGTCAGTCCCTCGACCGACGAGTCGATCGCCGTCCCGATCCCGTCGAACAGCCACCCCAGGTTGTCGGTGCACCAGGTCACCACGCCGTCGAACCATTCGCCGACCTCGACCCGGGGCAGCTCGATGGCGAGCGTGTTAGTCGTCAACGCCACTGCCCTCCTTCGTCAGTGCCAGCTCCGGTTCGTCGATGACCTCGTCGACATGCGTGTTGATCGCCCCGAGCGCCGCCAGCAGCGTCACCCGCGGGATCACGCCGATCAGCGTCCCGTCCTCGTCCGCGACCGGCACCGGCAGATCGCTCTCGGCGCACCTGATGAACAGGTCCGCGACCGGCGTGTCGGGCGCCACGGGCTCCGGGTCCTCGGGGTCGATGAGACCGTCGAGCTTCTGGACGTTGTCCTGCACCGCGTCCGCGATGACCGTGGCGCGGACCCGACCGACCAGCTTGCGGTCACGGCCGATCACGAACGCCGCAGAGGTCTGCGCCTCCCGCATCGTGCGCAGCGCCGTCCGCGGACCCGTCGTCGACAGCACCGTGACCAGCGGCTTCTCCATGACCGAGGCCGCCGTCAGGACCCTGGTACGGTCCACGTCCGCCACGAACTGCGCGACGTAGTCGTTGGCCGGATCCGTGAGGATCTCCTCGGCCGTACCGATCTGCACGATCCGGCCCTCCCGCATCACCGCGATGCGGTCGCCGATGCGCATGGCCTCGTTCAGGTCGTGGGTGATGAAGACGATCGTCTTGCCGAACTGTCCCTGCAGATCCAGCAGGAGGTCCTGCACCTCACGGCGGATCAGCGGGTCCAGCGCGCTGAACGCCTCGTCCATCAGGATGATGTCGGTGCCCGACGCGAGCGCGCGGGCAAGCCCCACGCGCTGCTTCATTCCGCCGGACAGCTGACCGGGAACCTTGTCCTCCCAGCCTTCGAGACCGACGAGTCCCAGGAACTCTCGGGCCGTCTTCTCTCGTTCCTCCTTCGGAACACCGCGGACCTCGAGCGCATATGCGGCGTTCGCGAGAACCGTCCGGTGGGGGAAGAGCGCGAAGTGCTGGAAGACCATACTGATCTTGTTCTGCCGAATCGTCCGCAACGCCTTCGGCGACATCTTCGCGATGTCCTCGCCATCGATCTCGACGCTCCCGGAGGTGACCCCCAGCAGCCCGTTCAGCGTTCGGATCAGTGTCGACTTCCCGGACCCCGACAGGCCCATGACGACGAAGATCTCGCCCTCCTGGACCTCGAACGTGGCGTCCACCACGGCCGCGGTGACGCCGAGGTCCCGGATCGCTTTCGCGTCGGCTCCCGCCTTGAGTTTCCGTTGTGCCTCGGCCGACTTACGGCCGAAGAGCTTGGTGACGCTTTCCGCGCGGAGTACTGACACGATCTCCTCTCGGGTTCCCACGGCCGGTTGAGGCGCGGAAACGGGTCGCCCTATCCGTCCAGGCGCCCGGACGTGACCACCTCATCCAAAGAGGACGTCAACCAGACGCCAAACCAGTGCGTCGCCCGAAACTACCCGTTCAGAGAACATGTTTCATCTTTCGGTGCGTTTCGTCACGTTGAGGTCACGAATCGAGCACGTCTTACACCTTCGTACGATGGAAGTTCAGGTAGGACCGCGACGGCGTCGGCCCCCGCTGGTCCTGATACCGCGACCCGTGCCGCTCCGTCCCGTACGGGTACTCGGCCGGCGAACTCGTCCGGAACAGGCACATCTGGCCGATCTTCATCCCCGGCCACAGCTTGATCGGCAGCGTCGCCACGTTCGACAACTCCAGCGTCACGTGCCCCGCGAACCCCGGGTCGATCCACCCGGCCGTGGAGTGCGTGAGCAGCCCCAGCCGCCCGAGCGAGCTCTTCCCCTCCAGCCGCGCCGCCAGATCGTCCGGCAGCCCGAACACCTCGTACGTCGAAGCCAGCACGAACTCGCCGGGATGCAGAACGAACGGCTCCTCGGCCTCGACCTCCAGCAGCCGCGTCAGATCCGGCTGCTCCACGGACGGGTCGATGTGCGGATACTTGTGGTTCTCGAACACCCGGAACCACCGGTCCAGCCGGACGTCCACACTGGACGGCTGAACCATCCCCGGCTCATACGGGTCGATCTTCACCCGCCCAGACTCGAGCTCGGCCCTGATGTCACGATCGGAGAGCAGCACGCCAGAAAACTATCCCACCCAACCCGCACCCACGATCCGGTACAGTGACCACAGCATGGCGGCCCCAACCGGCCCCCACGCGGGTGTAGTTCAATGGTAGAACTTCAGCTTCCCAAGCTGACAGCGCGGGTTCGATTCCCGTCACCCGCTCCAACGACGACGGCCCAGGTCACTGACATGTCAATGACTCTGGGCCTGTTCGGTTCATCGGTCACCGTGCCCGCTACGTGCCCGACCCCTTGGCCCCTTTCTTGATCTTCCTGAGCTCTCGCTCGGCCATCTCGTCGAGGGGCGAGGCGATCACGCTCCCGCCGCGCGTGGGTAGACCTGTGCCGCCGCGTGGACAAGTGCCTCATCCGGCTCATCAGCTCAGCTCCGCGTTCCTCCGGGCCGGGCGTAAGTCGCGAGGCGAGGACGAACGCTGCAGGTGAAGTGTGAGAGGGGACGTCTATGCTCCCTTCATGCCGCCTGCTACAGCTGCGCCGTCAGGTTCACCGCACGCCGGGACGCGCGTTAACCTCGGGCTTTCATCAGACGCCGGGCGAGAGTGACCGTTTAGACAAGAAAAGTGCCCCCGAGCTGGGAGGATAGGGCTTGTCGAGAGTCCTGTCCGCACCAGTCCGAAAGCACTTTTCACGTGAAGA
>NZ_SMKK01000008.1 GCF_004348425.1 Actinomadura sp. 7K507 | reverse complement strand
CCCTCACCCGCCCAAAGCGCGATGTGGAACCGCCCGCCCCTTCCGGACGCGGTGTGCCTGACGCAGTTGCCGGCGAGCTCGTCCACCACGAGCACCATGTCGTCGAGCAGTTCGTCACCGGGGGCCAGGTGGTTCGGGACGAGCGTGTCCCGGATGAACAGCCGGGCGTGCCGGACGGAACGCTCCACTCCGGGAAGCGTCAGCACGGCGAGAAGCTGCAGCTCGCCTGCCTCGCGGGTCGTCATCGTGATTCCTCCTCCGATTGCCACCCGCCAAGGCTGATCGCCCTCCGTCACCGCATCAACACCGTTGGGGAAGGTGAGAAGTATTCGGCGATCACTCCATCGAGCACGTGATAGGCGCAAGAACGAATATCTCTAACTTTCACCGGATCGAACCGATCAAGCACACAGCGTGACATTCTCGCGGTCTTCCAGCCTCTTCTGGTGCACGGTCTCTTGCAGGACGAGGAGTACGCCAGAGCCGTCATCACCGGTTCGGGCAGTGCCCTTCGCAGTCCGCGAGACATCGAGACCGAAGTCAGCTTCCGGCTGCGTCGTCAACGGCTCCATGATCAGGAGAACCCGCCGCGCATCTCTGTCGTGCTCGGAGAGGCGGCACTTCGGCAGTTGACGGGAGGGCGAGAAACCGTTCGGGGTCAACTGCTCAAACTCATGGCCATGGCTGATCTCCCGCACATATCGCTGCAGATCCTGCCGTTCTCGGCGGAGAGTCACCCCGGCGGCGACGGTGCCTTCACCATCCTGGGAGTCGGCCCCGATGCCTTGCTGGAGGTCGTGACAGTCCACAGCCTCACCCGCAGCTGGTACGTGGACGAGCCTTCGGACGTCGACCACTACAGCGAGGCCTTCGAACGGCTGCGAGAGATCGCTCTCTCAGAATCAGATTCCCGGAAGCTCATAGAACGGCTACTGTCCGAGCTATGAGGGAACATGATCTCCACCCTGCCCGGTGGCGGACCAGCAGTTACAGCTCCGGCCAGGGCACTGAGTGCGTCGAGGTGGCGAAGTTGAGGCGGGAGGTCGCCGCGCGTGACTCCAAGGATCCGTCGGGGCCGGTGCTCGGCTTTTCGCGGGGGGAGTGGCGGGTGTTCTTGGACGAGGTGAAGAGCGGCGCGCTCGATCTCGCATGACGGTGGAGGGTGAAGACTGTGGCGTGTCGGATCAGTGAGCTGGTGCTGGACTGCCGCGATGCGGAGAGGCTCGCGGAGTTCTGGTGCGAGGTCCTCGGGTTCGTGGTCCTGGTCCGGGAGGACGACGGGATCGAGATCGGTCCCCCGGAAGGGTTCGGCGGGCTCCAGCCGACGCTCGTCCTCAGCCCCAGTGAGGACGCCAAGCCGGGCAAGCTTCCCCTCCACATCGACGTCAGCCCAACGGACCGCGACCAGGACGCCGAACTTGAGCGGCTGCTGGCCGCCGGGGCACGGCACGCCGATGTCGGGCAGACGGGTGAGGAGAGCTGGGTCGTCCTCGCCGACCCGGAGGGCAACGAGTTCTGCCTCCTCCGCAAGCGCCTCACATGATCATCAGACTCGCCCGTGAGCAGGACGTGCCCCGCTTCATGGAGCTGGCGAGGCAGGTTGAGCACTGGTTCGGTCCCATGCTGGGGGATCCGGGCTTCCGTGATGCCGTCGACAAGCACGTCCGCCGGGATGCCGCCCTGGTTGCGGTCGCCACCGGTGGCGCGGAGCCTCTCGGCGGCCTGCTCTTCGGCGCCAAGCCCCCGGTGTACCACGTGCATTGGCTCGTCGTCTCCGAGGACGCGCGCCGGCAAGGCGCCGGCCGGGCCCTGATGGCGGACGCGATGAGCCGACTCGTGCGCGGCCCGGGGACCGTGGAAGTGGTGACCTTCGGTGCCGACCACACTGGTGCGGTGGCAAGCGGCGCCCGGATCTTCTACGAGAAGCTCGGATTCACTCCGGCAGAGCCCGCGGACCCGGGTCCGGAAGGCGGCTCCCGGCAGATGTATCGCAAGGTCGTCGTCTGACCGGGATCGTGGCTGAGCGGCGGCGCTTCACATCAGGAACGTGATGCCGTAGACGGCGAGGGCCGTTCCGATGGCGAGCATGACGGGGAGCAGCGCGACCATCTTGAAGGCGAGGACGCCGGGGCGGTCCGCGGTGCCCGCCGGGTCGGCCGGGTCGTACACGACGGGGATCCGGGTTCCGATCTTCGGGCCGCGCGGCGTGGACAGCGAACTGCTGGCCTGTACCACCTGCCCGTTCTCGGTCGTGAACTCGAAGACCCCCGACCGCTGCATGGTTCCCGGGGAGCCCGCCGACCGGTGTCCGACGACGGTCCCGACCGTGCGCACGCCGCGCCGCCGCCGCCGGGACCAGGCGAGGACCTCCACCCCGCATCCCCACAGCAGGGCCGAGCCCAAGGCGATGAGGGCGACGGCTTTGACGAGATCCACCGGCTCAAAATAGTGCCGTCCCGTTCACATGACCACCCGTCAGCGCTCCCGCGTGAAGTTGGCCGGGCGTTGACTCCACGCGTGAACTGCAACTAGCCTCGTTCCAGTTGCGGTTCGCACGGGTGGTGTGGTGTGAAAGTAAGTAGTCGGACGGCGGTGGCCATCCACGCGCTGACGTTTCTCGCGCGATGGGACGGCGACGGACTTCAGTCGTCGGCCAAGATCGCTGAGAGCCTTGAGAGCAACCCGGTGCTCGTGCGCCGCATACTCGGGCTGCTGCGCGACAAGGGCATGGTCGCCTCGACCGAGGGCAGCGGCGGCGGCTGGCGGCTCGCGCGGCCTGCGGAGGAGATCAGCCTCTACGACGTCTACGCCGCCGTTGAGGTCGGCGAAGCGCTGTTGCCGGTGCACACGCATCCACCGAGCCAGAGCTGTGTGATCGGACGGCACATGCAGTCGCTGCTGGAGGACGAGTTCGCGGCGGCACAGCGTGCTTTGGAGGAACGATTGAGCCAGACGAGCATCGCCGAGATGCTCGCCCGCGTCCTCGGCCGCGAAAGCGCGAAGGTCCCGCGCCGCTGAGCCGAGCCGCACGGGCGGAGAGCGGACTCTCCGCCCGTTTTCTTTGACCAGAACTGCAACCACATCAGTATCAGTTCACGATGATCGGAGTTCCCCCATGTCATCCGCCCCGGAGCCCCCGGCGCCCGCCGTGCCGATGCGTCGACTGCTGCTCGTGCTCGTACCGGCGATGTTGTTGAACATCACCGCCGCCGACATGGTCTCGCTCGTCCTTCCCCGCATCTCCGAACAGTTCACGGCCTCCACCGCGCAGGTGGCATGGGTGGTGACCGGCTTCCTGCTGATGTTCGCCGTCGGAGTGCCCTTCTACGGACGCGTCGCCGACCGTTACGGCCTCCGCCGACTCTTCACCGTCGTGCTGGCGATCTTCGCGGTCGGCAGCCTGATCAGTGCGCTGTCGCCCAGCCTGCCGATCCTGGTGTTCGGGCGGATCGTCATGGGCCTCGGCGGGGCCGCCGTCCCGGTGCTGGCGATCGTGGCCGTGATGCGGCTGCTGCCCGGCGACAAGGCGGCGGTCGGCGTCGGATTCGTCAGCGCGGCCGCGGGCGTGGGCACCGCCGCCGGACCGGCCATGGGCGGGATCGTCGGGGAGTTCCTGGGCTGGCCCGCCCTGTTCTGGATCATGGCCGCCGGAGCACTGATCCTCATCCCGGCGGTGCGCCGCGCCATCGCCGAGGAGCCACCGGGCGACCCCGGTCCCTTCGACCTCGCGGGCGGCGTCCTGCTGGGACTCGCGGCGGGCCTGCTGCTCTTCGGCGTCACCGAATCCGAGGGAGGCGGGTTCAGCCGTCCGTCGTCGTGGGGATCGATCCTCGGAGGGGTGGTCCTCGCGGGCCTCTTCGCATGGCGCAACCGCGTAGCCGCACACCCGTTCGTGCCGCCGTCGCTGTTCGGCAACCGCGCCTACGTCGCCGCGGTCCTCACCGTCTTCACGGCAATGGCCGTCAACCTCGCCACCCTGGTCCTGGTGCCGGTCCTCATCATCGACGTCAACGGCCTCACCCCAGGTCAGGGGAGCCTCGTCATGATCCCCGGAGGCATCGCACTGGCCCTGTTGGCGCCCCTGGCCGGACGAATCGGAGCCCAAGGCAGACACGCCACGCGCGTGCTGCTCGCCGGTCTCACGGTCATGGGGCTCGCCACCCTGTTCCTGTCCACCATCGCGGCCGGGGCGTCGCACGTGCTGGTGGCCTTGGCCATTCTCGGCCTCGATGCGGGATTCGCCTTCGTCATCACGCTGACCACCGGCGCGGTGAGCAGCGTCCTGCCACCTCAGCATGTCGGCGCCGGGGTCGGCATCTTCCAGGGAGCGCAGTTCCTAGGTGCAGGGGCGGGGCCCGCCCTGTTCGGAGCCTTGCTCACCGCGCGGGAGTCAGGCGGAGGCGATGCGGTGAACCCCTTCTACGCCGGTGACGCACCCGCCTACTCCGACGTCTTCCTGGCGCTGACCTTGATCGTCCTCCTCGCCATGATCCCTGCGTTCAACCTGCGAACTGCGTGGACGACCCGAACCACGACACCGACCCCCCGTCCGGCAGCACATGCCCGGTGACCACGCCAACGTCCCACTCCCCAGGTCAAGGCCGGTCGACATGGAGGGCCGCCTTGAAATCTTCACCACCGTAGAGGGATTCGTAATGGATCTCGATCTGGATGCGTTGCTTGATGAGATCGGCGAACCAGGCGTGCTGCTCGCGGTCGAAGTCGTCGAGGCTCAGGAGGAAGGAATCGAAGCCGGTGGGGATCGCACGAGGGGGCCGGATGGTCATGGCGCGCGGCCGGGTGGGCAGCGACTCGCGCATCCGGTCGACGGTGGGTTCGTCCCAGCCGCCGAGGACCTGACCGTCGAGCTTCAGGATGGTGCGCGTGATGATCGCTGGGCCCAGGCCTTGGTTGATGAGCTGGACTCCGGTCTTGCCTCCGTGGCGCCGTGGGGTCCATAACTCCAGCAGAGGCCGCACCGCGTAGCGGTTGTGTTGACGGACGGCACGGGCTTGCAGGAAGGAGATGGTCAGGGAGAGCAGGGCGATGATTGTCGCGCAGATCGCGGTGACGGTGTTGGCGTCCATCGGCCTCTCGCTATGAGGTTGGCTGCCCTTTCTCCGACTCGGTTTCAGGGCATCCGGTTCCGGTTCGAGATTCCCTCGACCTGGGGTCGTTGTGCTGTCGCATGGCACCCTGGTTCCTCGAATCCGCCCAGGGCGCCTAATCGTCCGGAATCCACGAGCCGTGGAAGCCGGACGGGACGCCGCGCGGCAGGTCCACGGCGGCGACCGGGCGGACGTCCGCGGCGTCCAGGACGAGCAGCCGGGAGGCGGTCCCGTCGCGGGTGGTGGCGATGGTCATGAGCCAGCCGTCGTCCTCGTTACGGCGGCCGGGGGCGGGGACGAACACGGCCTCGCCGATCATCGTGTCGGGGCCCAGGCCGTGGGCGGTGGTCGTGCCGGTGAAAGTGTCGTACTTGACGATCGCGCACTCGTCCCTGCTGAGCGGTTCGGTGCCGGTGACCGTGTAGAGGTAGCGGGCGGGACGTCCCACTCGCTCCTCGTCCAGGGTCGGGAACTCCACGACGCGGTCGTCGAGCGGCTGCTCGGCGGCCCCGGCGGTGCCGGAGTCGAGGGTCCAGCGGTGGAGGCGGGCCCGTCCGACCGTGGTCCGTCCCGGCGGCACCACCATCTCGGACAGCAGGCTCCACATCGACGTGAACTCGGCCTTGGTGTAGCGGACCGCGTCCAGGACGATCCGTCCGTCTTCCTCGTACGCGTTGCCGACGTGGAAGACGAAGCACGGGTCGATCTCGAACCACTGGACGGGCGCGCCAGGACGGTCGTGGCGCATGACGCCGAGGCGGGCGCCGTAGGCGTCGTCCCACATGTAGGGCATGGCCCGGCCGACGAGGTGCCGCTGGAACGTGACCGGCAGGTCGAGCCAGACGACATGGTGCTCGGTGATGGCGAAGTCGTGCATCATCGTGCCCGCCGGTACCGCGACCTCCCGGCTGTGGACGAGCCGCCCGGCGGAGTCGAGGCGGTGGTAGGTCAGGAACGGCGGCCGCATCCCGTAGCCGAAGAAGTGCAGGTCGCCGGTGGCCGGGTCGAGCTTGGGATGCGCGGTCATCGCTGTGGCCAGCCGTCCGCCGAAGTCGCAGGGGCCGACCGTGCCGAGGTCGAGGGTGACCTGGTGGGGGAGGCCGATCTCGACGAGCGCGAGGATGCGGCCGGCGTGGTGGACGACATGGGTGTTCGCCGACGTCGCGGTGAGGTCGAGCCTCCCGTCGGGACCGGCGAACGGCCGTCCCTCGAAGGCGCCCGTCCGCACCCACCGGTTCCGGTACCACTCGGCGCGGCCCTGCCGCAGGCGTACGCCGTGCAGCATGCCGGGGCCCACCTGCGCGTGCGCGGAGGTCATGCCGGGAACGGCGTTGGGGCCGTTGCGGATGTAGCGCCCGTTCAGCTCGGGCGGCAGCGTCCCGGTGACGTGCAGGTCGTGCGCGTCGATCTCGTCGGGTACCGACCTGAGGTGGCCCGGCAGACCGTAGCGCTCGACCGTGTCGGCGTCGATCACGGGACGCCCCTTCGTTCCGGGGCCGGCGCTCTGCGCGCCGCCGGGGTCACCAGTCTGCGCCGTCACTGGGCCGCGTGTCGCGTCCTTTATTCGCGGGGCGGTCCGGAGGTGAGGGCGGGGCGCAGGAGGTGGGCGCATTGTCGGCAGGCGCGGGCCGAGGCGGCGACCAGGGCGTGGGACGTGGCGGTCAGGGCGCCCGCGAGCAGCATCAGGGGCCAGTTCGCGGCCAGGAGCGACGCGGCGACGAGGGCCAGGGAGGCGATGCCCATCGCGGCGCCTGCGGTGGTGCCGGTCCAGGCGACCGCGAGGGGCAGGCGGCGGGGTACGGAGACTCGGAGGGCGAGGGGGCCGGTCGCGGCCAGGGTGGTCGCGGCGAGGAGGGCGGCGGTCACGGCGACGCCCGCCAGGTGGACGGTCAGCAGCCGTGACTGCCAGCCCTGTTCGAGTCCGGCGGTCCAGATCAGCAGCCAGCAGCCGGCCAGGAACGGCAGGCTGAGGGCGGCGGTCCGGGCGGTGTGCCGGGTCTGCGCGATGGTCAGTTCGCGCTGGCAGTGGGGGAGGAGTTCCTCGCCTGTGCCGAACTCGCGGACGGCCTGGCGGGCGGCCCGGTCGTAGGGCATCCCGCCGGTCGTGTGCGCTTCGACGGTGTCGTGGAGGCCGTCGCGGATCTCCTCGACCAGCCGCGCCTTGGCCCGGGACGGGCCGTGCAGGTTCGCCGCCAGGGACTTGACGTAGTCCTCGACCACGTTTCCGGCGGCGTTCATGAGGCCGGGTGCGGGGGAGCGGCGGGGTTCAGGACGGAGCCGATCGCGGCCGTGAACTCCTCCCACGCCGACCGCTCGCTGGCCAGGCGGCGGCGTCCGGCGTCGGTCAGCTCGTAGGAGCGGCGGCGCCGTTCGCCGACCGAGTCCCACGTGCTGCGCAGCAGGCCGAGCCGCTCCAGCTTCGTCAGCGCCGGATAGATCGTTCCCGTGCGCAGTTCCAGTGTCCCCCCGCTGCGTTCCTGGACCGCCGCGATGATCGCGTAGCCGTGCAGCGGGCCGCCTTCGAGCACGGCGAGCAGCAGCCCGTCCAGATGCCCGCGTACCGCGTCAGCCCTCATAGGTAGGCAGCCTACACAATCGTCGCGTAGGCATGGTACGTATTGGTAGCCAATATATTAGGAGGGTACGCAATGACGAAGTTTCTCCTGTCCGTGCACGTGCTGGCGGCGATCCTGGCGATCGGGCCGATCACCGTGGCGGCCTCACTGTTCCCCCGCTACGTGAAGGAGCCTGCGGAGGGCATCGAAGCCCCGGACGGCGGGACGGCCGCGTTCCTGCACCGGATCTGCCGCGGCTACGCCCTCGTCGGCCTCGCCGTCCCGGCCTTCGGGTTCGCGACCGCCGCGCAGCTCGGCGTGCTCACCGACGCCTGGCTGATCGCCTCCATCGTGCTGACCGCGGTCGCGGCGGGCATCCTCGCGGCGGCGATCCTGCCCGCCCAGCAGCGGCTGCTGAAGGCGCCCGGGGCGGGCGGCGCGGTGAGCCGGCTGACCGGCCTCACCGGCGTGTTCAACCTGCTGTGGGTGATCGTGGTCGTCCTCATGATCGTCCGGCCGGGCTCGACCACGAGCGTCTGACCGCGCGTCAGTCCTCGTAGGTGTGGACGAAGCGGGACAGGAGGCGCGCGAACTCGGCGCGTTCCTCGTCCGTCCAGTCGCTCATGGCCTTCGCGAAGTGCTCGTGGCGGGTGCGGCGGGTGGCCTCCACGACGGCCTGCCCGGAATCAGTGAGTTCCAGGTGGATGCGGCGGCCGTCCGCCTGGGACGCGACGCGGCGCACGTAGCCGGACTTGACCGCCTCGGCCACGATGCGGCTCCCGCGGGACGCGTCGACGCCGAGGCGGGTGGCGACCAGGCCGACGCTCATCTCCTGGCCGTCGTGGTCGGGGCCCTCGTCGACGACGTCCACCACATGCAGGACCTGGACGTCCACGGGCAGGTTGTGACCCCGTATCGCCGCCTTGCCCAGGCGCTGCCGCGACATCCCGCGCCGCAGCCTGACCATGCTCCGCTCAACGGCGTCCACCGCCCCGTCGTGCACCGCCTCCTCGCGCATGGCCACCAGTCTAGCTAGGTTGCATCCCACATATCTGTGTGCTTAGCATTCATTTGTCCTAAGCATATGAATGTGAAGTGCACATGGTTGCTATACCTCGTCGTGGACGTCCGCGCAGATGAGCCGCCGGAACCGGCTGCTGGTGTTCGGCGGGCTGATGCTCGCCGGGCTCATGTCCTCGCTGGACGCGACCGTGCTCGGGACCGCGCTCCCGACGATCGTCGGGGACCTCGGCGGGCTCGACAGGCTCGCGTGGGTGTCGACCGCGTACGTGCTGGCCACCAGTGTCACCGTCCCGTTGTCGGGACGGCTGGGGGACCTGTTCGGGCGCCGGCCGGTCCTGCTGACCGGCCTCCTCGGGTTCCTGGCGGGATCGGCGGCGTGCGGGGCGGCGCCGTCGACGCTGCCGCCACCGCGGCGGTCGTGCTGTTCCTGCGGCTGCCCGAGCCGGAGGGCAGGCCGAGGATCGACTACCTCGGCATCGGCCTCCTCGGCGCGGCGGTCACCTGCTTCACCCTGTTCACGAGTTGGGCCGGGACGCGGTACGCGTGGGACTCGCCGGTCGTCCTCGGGCTCGCGGCCGGGGCGGCGGCGCTGTTCGCCGCGTGGGTCATCGCCGAGCGGACGGCCGCCGAGCCGGTCATCCCGCCGAGGCTCTTCCGCGACCGGTCGTTCGCCGTGGCGTGCGCCGTCGCGGCCGTGGGCGGCGCGACCGGGTTCGGGCTCGCCACCTACCTGCCGATGTTCTTCCAGGTCGTCGGGGGAGTGGGGGCCACCGACTCTGGCCTGCTGCTCCTGCCGATGATGTTCGGCCTCGTCGCCGCCGCGATGGGCGCCGGCCGGTACATCCAGCGGACGGGCCGCTACCACCGGCTTCCCGCGGCGAGCATGGCGCTCAGCGCGGCCGGCGTCGGGCTGCTGGCCACGATGGACGTCCATACCGGCCTGTTCACCGCCGGGTGCTACATGGCCCTGCTCGGGTTCGGCGCCGGGCTGTCCCAGCAGGTCGTCGTCCTCATCGCGCAGAACGCCGCACCACGGCGGGACCTGGGCGCGGCCAGTTCCGGCGTCTTCGCGACCAGGGTGCTCGGCACCGCCGCCGGCATGGCGGTCTTCGGCGCCATCGTGTCGAGCCGGTTCGCCGAGGAGATCGGACGCCGCGTCCCGGACGGCGAGGTGCCCGCCTTCGCCGACGCCGTCCGCCCCCGAGGTGCTCGCCACCCTCCCCGGACCCGTCCAGGACGGTGTCTCGGAGGCGTTCGCGACGGCCTTCTCCGACCTTTTCCTCATGGCCCTGCCCGTTCTCGCTGCAGGCCTCGCCGCCGCGCTGCTCCTACCGAACAGCCCTTTGATCACCCGTAAGTAAATCGTTGACGCAGGGACCTGCGATGTCCGGGGCGGCGGCGCGCTGGAGCGCCGCCATGAGAAGACGACCCGACCTGTGCCACCTTGGCGGCTCGAAATCCGTGGCGGGGTTGCGGGCGGTTCGATGTACCACCGAGGCGACGAGCGTGCGGAACGCGCTGCCGTCCCCTGGGCGGTAGAACAGACCTGCCTCGGCGAGGGACTCACGCAAGGGAATGATGTCGGGAGCGATGACTGGCGTTCCGCAGGCGACCGCCTCCAGGCACGGAAGCCCCACACCCTCATTGACGGAAGCGGTGACGAGCGCGCTCGCTCCGGTGTAGAGAGCCGTAAGTTCCACATCCGGCACCCGCCCGGTGAACACCAGCGGACCCGTCCCATGGTCGGCCAGCAGCCGACCGACCTCGGGAAGAGCTTCCGCATGGCCGCCGACGGCGACAAGCCGCAGTTCGGCGGGCAGTTCGTTCGCCCCGGTGAGCAACTGCTCGACAAGCCACGGAAATCGCTTGTTCGCGTTCGCGAGGCCCACATAGAGCACGTATGGTCCCGTCAGGGCGTACTTGGTCCTTACAGCCTGAACCGCTTCGGCCGTTGTGGGATGAAAGACCGATGGGTCTACCGCTCCCGGCACCAGGGCAAGCCTGTGTGCTGGAACGTCCAATAGTGATCTGACGTCACGAGCCGTCGAATGAGATACAACGGTCACCAGCGAGGCCTGCTCCACGAGGACCCTGTTCAGCCCGGCGAAGTATCGGGAGAAGACATCGCCGCCGTCCGTGTCGAACCGGTTCGGCAGTGTCTCCAGTTCCAGCTTGAGCTTGCTGAATTCCTGCCACCCGAACCGTCGAGCAAAGGAGCCATCGGTGTAGCTGAGCGCTGGATATTTCAGCCGAGTCAAATCATGAATAGTAAACACGAACGGGACGGGAAGAAGGTGATCTGCGGTATAGTGCGTGGTGTAGTAGAGATCCGGACGGGTGGTGCGCACAAGGTCGCGCAGCCACGGAGAGGCGCGGACGAAACCCTCCGGCTCCGGACAGATGAGCACCTCAGCTCCATGAGGAACAGCCGCCCGCCTGGCCCGCCGTTCCTGGAACTTCCAGGCGACCACGGTGAGACGCCATCCCATTGCCGCCATGATTGGAGCGGTCTCCCGCAACAGGGAGAGGCCGTAACGCGAGACTCCCGTGTCATGATTCGATCGAATGTCGAAGATCAGGCTCAGCCTCAATACACATTCCTATCTCGCGGCAAGAAGTTTGCGGAGCCACTTGGCGGTCTCTAGGGGATCGGTGTGCATCCGTCCCGGAATTCCGCACCGCCGGGCGGCGGTGACGTTCTGTTCGAGATCGTCAATGAAGATCGCCTGATCGGCGACTCGTTGATCAGCATCGAAAATGGCGCTGAAAAAGTTCGGACTCGGTTTGGCGTAGCCGACTTCAAAAGAAAGTACGGCGGGCGCCTCGATGCGAGCCGTGAGAAGGTGGGACGTCACGGATTGCCAATGCAGCGGATTGGTATTGCTTGCAAGTAGCAGCCTTCCGTCCGCCGCCAGCGCTCTGACCGCATGGACGATTTCGACAACCGTGAACCCAAGGACCGATTGCCAGGCGACGACGACGTCCTGAGCAGAGAGGCAACCGTGGGGAAAGAGGCTACGGACCGTATCGGTGAACTGCTGGACGGATACCGCACCGGTCTCGAAGCCGGTGATTACGCCGCATTCCTCGATGGCATCGGCGACCCACCGCCATCGGCGACCTGTTTTGTAGGCGAGAGACCTGTACTGTGCCATGGGACGGGTCCGTATTAGGACGTCCCCGACGTCGAGGATCACCAGCCGTCCTGTCACTGCCCGACCTTGCGGTAGACGGAAAGGAGGTCGTCGACATGAGCCTTCCAGGTGTAGCGGCCGGCCCATAGGGCGCGTATTTCCCTCTGCGACGGATCGTCAGATGTCCATAAGAGCCGATTGAGAAGGGCTCCGATCTCTTCAGTGGAGCCAGTTCTGCAATAAAACGCGTGGTCGGCGAGTGTCTCGCGGAACACGTCGAGATCGTTGACCACGACTCGAGTGCCCAACGTCAGCGCTTCCAGCGGCGTGAACCCGAATCCCTCGTACTCTGCTAGATGTACGAGAGCGGAGGCGTTGCAATACAGCCTCGCCAGTGTGGAGTCGTCAATTTCGCCGAGCAGGATGGCTGCATTGCCGAGTTCAGACCGGACCGCCTTCGCGTGGTGAGTCGAATCGGTGAAGTCGCGACCGGCGAAAACAAAAGGGACACCCAGGTCATGAGCATTGCTGGCGAGATAAGCCGCACAGAGCCTCGGCAACGCCTTATGTGAGCGGGCTTGGCCCACGTAGAGCAGATAGCGCTTAGTAAGGCCGGCTACCGGAGAACGGTCGTCGTCGTTAGACTCTAGGTGGTCGACACCGTAGTGGGAGACGGTGAGGCCGGCGGTGAACCCGACGAGTGAACGGAGTTGGTCGCCGACCGTCCGTGTCGGCACGATGACACCCTGCGCCTGAGTACAGGCGAATTCGAGCATCGCACGGTAGAATCTCCGATGTGCGCTCGCTGAGCTGGTAAGACCGGCTCCCGGCCCCGGATGCGAGCCCATGATCGCGGTCGTTAATTCTTTGAGATCCTTGAGACTTGCTACGCCAAAGCGGTCCGCGAAATCGGTATCCGAGTAACAGAGCCGAGGCCGGGTGGCTCGGAACACGTCATGGATGGTTATCAAAATCGGTACATCGAGTCGTTCGACAGGGATCCGGTAGTCGAGAAGGTGAACGACATTGGCTCCGCACTTCTGTGCGGCAACCGCCAGTTCGGTTCCCTCGGCGCGAGTGTACCGCGGAGTGCCTGTCGGCTCGAGAACGGTGATCCGGACGTCCGTTAATGAGCTCCTGCAAAGAGCGTCGATCAGTTGCCGGGTGTATCGCCCGATCCCGTCGGATCCAACGACTCGTCCGTCTACCAGAACTCTGATCATGCCGTGCGGACCGCCTCGTCTTCATGTGGCCGCCGTGCCCAACGCCCCGAGTATGAGAACCACTGGACAACAAGACCAGGACCCGATCATTATGATGACGACGGCGTGCGTCTAGGGGCGTCGCAACGGGAATCTGGCCTGTATCGGCCAGGGAAGCTCGCGTGGGTCGTGCGGGACACCTGAAGGCGCTCGCCGACCGGCTGCATTGGGTTCCGCGCTGACCGGAGCCTCGGGAAGGCGATCAACATGGACGCTCCTTCGAAACGCCACAAGGTCATCGGTGTGCTTTCGGTTCTCCTCGCGGCTGCCATAGGCTTGATTACCAATATGGTGACCAGTTCCTTTACCTGGATTCTGGCGCTGAGCCTGGCCGGCCTGGTGGCGGTCGCCGCCGCACTGACGTGGGTCGGGCGCGGTCGAGCGGCCGACCCACGTGAGACAACGGTGACTCAGAAGGCACAGAGCGGCGGTAGCATCCGTTCCGGAAGGATCACGGCTTCGAGCGGTGCGGAAGTGTCTGAGAAGGCAGAGAATGATGGTGAGATATCGCGTTCGAAGGTGCGTGCCGAAGGTGGGAGGGTCGCCAGACACGCGGATGGAGGCTCGATAGAGGACCAGAACATCGAAACGAGCCCATAGCGGGAGCCTGAAAGATGGTCCACGGTACTGCGATTGTCGATCGCGTCCAGGTCATCACCGCCATGCACCGGCTCTGTACGGACGACACCACTCGTGCGCTCATGCTGTGGGGGGTCGGCGGTCAGGGCAAATCCACCATGCTCTCGTACTTTCAAGAAAGTATCACCGGAGAGTACGGCGCCTGCTGCGGGGTGATCGACCTCGAGCAACTCGTCGATCACGGCGGTGGCGACTTAAGAAACGAAGTCCACCTAGCTCAGCAGACTCTCAACATAGTGGCGAGGTGTTTCGAAGGGTGGCATGGACGGCGGCTCACTGGCTACTGGCGCCTTGTGCAGGCGGCGAACAGGGAGGTGCGCGAATTCATCCGCGCCACCCCTTCGTTCTTTATCAACCAGCGGGCGACCAGACAGGGAAACATCTCTGACGTCGAGATCAACGTGGATGTCGGCGTCGGACACCGCTATTCGTTGCTGAAGGGCGAGCAGCGAGAAATGTTGACCACAGGTCTAATGGCGGAGATCGATGAAATTATCTCGGTGGCCAAAGTGGAGGCGCGGTCTTTCATTTGTTTCGACACGACCGAGCGGCTGCATTTTCTCGACGGCAACATGTTGGATGGATCTGGTTCGTTGATGACATCCGGAAGCGTCTCCCATTGGCTCACGACGAGCCTGATCGCTGAGCTTTCGCATGCCTGGCCAGGTTTGAAATTTGTCCTCGCCGGAAGAGAGGAGTTGGCTCTACCCTATGACCTGAAGGTCGAGAGCATCGAGCTCACCGAATGGGAGGAAGAGTACACACGGGAGGTCCTGCGGGTGCGAGGGATGGAACCTGAAGTGGCGGCCCAGGTCCATTCTGTCGCCTCGGGACACCCATTGTGGACCAATGTGCTCGCGGACGTGCTGCTCTCGGCCGACACCCCGTTGAGCGAGATCGGCGACCTGCTCGATCGCAGCTACCGCTCCGAGCCCCGGGCCAGGTGGGTGAGCCGCTCGCTGCTCGGGCGCGTCCCGAAGCGCGATAGGTCTCTGGTGATCGCGGCGGCGGTTCCCCGGAAGATCGAAAAGCCCCTGCTCGCTCGTCTCTTGGGGAAGTGGGACGCGTTCGAGGACGACGGCTCGGCTTGGTACGAGCGAATCCGTGCATATTCGTTTGTGCAGTCCCACCGTGGTGAAGGCGGCCGGTTCGAGACGCGGATGCATGCCCTCATCAGAAGCGCCGTACTCTCGTTCGCTGCGGACGAGAGCCCCGATGCCCTCGGGCGACTCCATGCCTCCGCAGCGGATTTCTTCGATGAACGCGGTGATCCTCTCGAAGTGCTCTACCACCGGATTTCGGTAGGTGATTCGAACGCTATGCGCTCCTGGGAAGCTGAGGTCGATGCCGCGCTCTCGCGCTACGAGTTCGACAAGGCATTGCAACTGATAGAAGTGGCGGATGCGGCTGATATCGGCGGTGGCCGCTCGATTGAGAATGAGAGTCGTCGGCTGAAGGCCAAGGCGTTGATCGCTGGCGGTAGGATCGCGTTCTTCCAGCTGCGTCTGGATGCGGCCGAGGAGCAGTTACGACGCGGCCACGCCTTGGCGGAGACCACCGGCGACAGTGGCCTGACGGGTGAGGCACAGCTCAGGCTGGCGGAGGTCGCCCACCGCAGGTTGGACCTGCCGCGTGCCTTCAAGGCGTCGGAGAACGCGCGGAGAGGGTTTCAGGAGGCAGGCGATGAGCGGGGAGTCGCGGCCGTCCTGCATATTCAGGGCCACCTTCATCTCGCTCAGATGGATACCGAGCAGGCACGGGACGCCGTATGCCGAAGCCTGGCGATCTACCAGGCGGTGAACGACGAGTTGGGCCAGGCGCGGGCGCTGGAGCTTCGAGCGCACGTCAAGTGCGGCAGAGCGGAGCTGGTCGCCGCGCTGGCCGATGTGTCCGAGGCGGCGGGTCTCTACGAGGCCCACGGCGACCTTAGGGGCATTGCCGCCGCGCACGGCATGGTGGCGGACATCAGCCTGCTGCTCGGACGCTTGGATCAGTCCGTGGCATCAGCATCACGGGCGCTGGAGATCTACGGTCGGACCGGCGAGGCGTTTAAAGAGGCGGGAGCCGTTCATATCTTCGGCCGGATCAACCTTGCAAGGAATCGGCTTGAGGAGGCGGAAGCGGATGCCCAGAAGGAGATCGCTCTTCATCGGAAGACGAGGAACAAGCTCGGACTCGGCAATGCCCTGCTCCTCCTGGGGGCCGTCAAGCTCGATCGGGGACGCGGTGACGAGGCGGCCGACCTCACCGCTCAGGCCCATGACCTCTACCTGGAGGTCGGGAACCCGCTTGGTGAGGCTCACGCGCTGGTCCAGTTCGCCCAGGTGGCCTTGAGTGAAGGCGATGCCGTGGTGAGCGCGGGCCGCGCGGGCCGCGCGCTCCGGCTCTACCGACAGGTCGAGAATGCTCTGGGAGTAGGCGAGTGCCTCACATTGTTGGCCGTAGCGCGGACGCTCGAACGTAGGTACGCGGACGCGAAGTCGTTTTGTGACGACGCTCTGGAGATCTTCGAGCGTCTGGAGGCCCGCCCAGGGATCGGACGCGCCGTCCTAACTCGGGGGCGGATGTTCATGGTCTCGAATCGCCGGGCGGAGGCGACTGCGGACATCGCCTGGGCGCGAAAAGAGTTCGACCAGTGCGGTTACCAGCGACTCGCAGCGGAATGCGCGAGACTGCTGAACGAGATCCAGGACTCCGGCGGCTCTGTCGAGCCCATCTGACACTCGTTCCCATGTAGTACGGCGATGCGGGGACATACCATGCCACGGCTCATTCGTCGAGGGCCGCGTCGTGGACGAGGAGGGCTATCTGGACGCGGTTGTTCAGCTCCAGCTTCGTCAGCAGCCGCGAGACGTACGCCTTCACGGTGGCGACGCTGAGCGACAGCTCCCGGCCGATCTCGCTGTTGGTGCGGCCGCGTCCGACGAGGGCGGCCACGGCGCGCTCGCCCTCGCTCAGCCGGGCCAGCAGCTCCCGCGCGCGGGCCTGGCGCGGGTCCGCGCCGGAGTCGGCGACATACGACATCATCTTGCGCAGCACCGCCGGCGACATCATCGGCTCGCCCGCCGCGACCTCCCGGATCGCCCGGACGATCTCCGGCGGCGGGGTGTGCTTCAGCAGGAAGCCGCTCGCGCCCGCCCGCATCGCGCGCACGATGTGGTCGTCGGTGTCGAACGTCGTCAGGATGATGATCTCGGGCGGGTCGCGGCGGGAGCGCAGCAGCTCGGTCGCCGCGAGCCCGTCCACGCGGGGCATCCGGATGTCCATCAGGACGACGTCGGGCCTGTGCTGGTTGACGGCGGGCACCACCTCGGCGCCGTCGGCGACGTCCCCCACGACGTCGAGGTCCTCGGCGTTCGACAGCATCATCGACAGGCCGGCGCGGACGAGGGCGTCGTCGTCCACGATCAGAACGCGGGTGGGCGCGGAGTCCATTGCGTCACCCTACGGCCTGCCGGGAACTACGGGCGGTGGAGGCGGCGGCCGGTGACCTCGCGCGCCGACAGCCGGAACCATGCCTCGCGGTCGCCGCCCGGCCACGGGGAGACCTGCGCGACGGACGCCTGCTCCTCGACGGTCAGCGGGTGCGCGCCGCCGCGCAGCAGGACGCTCCACCCCTCGTGGCTCGCCTCGTCGAACCGGTCGACCTCGAACGCCGCCCTGACCTCACCGCCCGCCACGGACGTCAGCAGGCTGCGGTTCAGCCGGCCGGTGACCGACGTCCGGAAGATCACCGCGTTCCCGTCGACGGCGTAGTTCACCGGGACGACCGTGGGCCCCTCGCCGTCGTCGAAGGCCACGCGGCCGATGCCGGCCTGGCCGAGGAGCTCCATGCAGTCGGCGCGGCCGAGCTCTTCCAGGACGGGCTGGGCAGAGGAGTTCGATGCCATGCCTCCCACCTTCCCACCGGCCACACCGCCATGCGCGCGAGGGGGCGGACTACAGGGGCAGGCGGGCGTGCAGCCGGAAGCGGCCGTCGCCGGTCCTGCCGTGCTCCAGGGTGCCGCCGAGCAGGGCCACCCGCTCGGCCAGGCCGACGAGCCCCGCGCCCGATCCGGGGATCGCGAGCGTCGGCGGGCCCGGCGGCACCGCGTTGACGATCTCGATCTCCAGGTCCGTCCCGGCGTCCAGGCGCACCCGGACCCCGGCGCCGGGCGCGTGCTTGCGGGCGTTGGTCAGGCCCTCCTGGACGATCCGGTAGGCGTGCCGGCCGACGCGGGACGGGACGCGGGACGGGTCGGGCACGTGCTCGTCCAGGGAGATGTCGCCTCCGGCGCGCCGCGACTCGCGGACGAGCGCGGACACGTCGGCGAGCGTCGGCTGCGGCCGTTCCGGGTCCGTGCCGGGCGGGGCGGCCCGCAGCACGCCGATCACCTCGCGCAGGTCCTCCATCGCCTCGAAGGCGCTCTGCCGGATGACCCCGGCGGCCTCGCGCTGGTCGGCGGGCGCGTCCGGGCGGAACTCCAGCGCCCCCGCGTGCACGGCCAGCAGCGAGATCCGGTGCGCGAGGACGTCGTGCATCTCGCGGGCGATCCGCTCCCGCTCCAGCAGCCGGCCCTCCTCGACGCGCAGCCGCTGCTCGGTCTCGGCGGCGCGGGCCCGCTCCTTCAGCGACTCGATGAGCATCCGCCGGGACCGGACGAGCATCCCCGTCGTGACCAGCGTCGCGTGCAGCAGCGTGAACACGACGGCGCCCTCCAGGAAGTCCGACGCGGGCGACACCAGCCAGAACACCGCGATGATCAGCGCCAGGTTCGCGGTGGCGATCGGCAGGGCCGTCCGCCAGGGCCGCAGCATCGCCAGGGAGTACATGGCGATCGCGCCGGCGCCGAACATCGTCGTCGCCGCCCACTGCAGGAAGATCAGCGTCACCGCGACGGCGACCGGATGCCGGCGCCGGAACAGCAGCAGGACCACCAGGGAGACCGCGCCGGCCCCCAGTTCGAAGCGGACCGGGATCTCCTGGTCGGGGACCGTATCCTCGATCGTCGCCTGGAGCAGCAGCAGGCCGAGCAGCGCCGCCACCGCGGCGAGCCCCGCGTCCTCGAGCCAGTCGCGCCACGATCGCCTGAGATCCACGAGGTCAACGGTAGCCAGGCCGCTCCGCCGGGGAAGCGTCCGCAGGTCGGTGCGGCATCGACTTTGGTAGGCGGGCGCCGCGCTGCCCCCCGGCCTCCGGGTGGCGTCGCTCAGCCGGACTTGGCGACGGTGAGCAGGATCGCCGAGTCCTCCAGCGCCTCCAGGCTGTGCCGCGCCTCCGGGACGATCAGGAGGTCGCCGGAGATCCCGTCCCAGGAGTTGTCGCCGCTCAGCAGGCGCACCCGCCCGTGCAGGACCGAGATCGTCGCCTCACCGGGATTCTCGTGCTCCGACAGCGTCGTGCCCGAGGTCAGCGCGATGAGCGTCTGGCGCAGGACGCGCTCGTGACCGCCGTAGACGGTGTCGGCGCTGCGTCCGGTGGAGTTCGCGGCGGCGCGCTTCAGGTGGTCCCGGACCAGTGCGTCCAGCGAGAGCTTCTGCATGCCACCAAGTGTGCCAGTGCCGTCACCGGACGCCCGAGGCGCGGGGTCACTCGAGCGGCGTGCCCGTGACCGGCTCGCCGGTCGCGCTGCCGGCCAGCCAGTCCTCCCAGGACTTCGCCCACGGCGTCGGCCCGTTGCCGAACTCCAGCTTCCGGGACGTTCCCTGCACCTTGACGATGTCGCCCCGGTTGGTGAAGTCGTAGAACCACTTGGCGTTCCCGGCGGACATGTTCACGCACCCGTGGCTGACGTTGTCGCTGCCCTGCGAGGTGGTCGACCACGGCGCCGAGTGCACGAACACGCCGCTGTAGGTGAGGCGGACGTTCCACTTCGTCGGGATCCGGTACTCGCCCGGGTTACCGGTCGTCGCCGAGTCCATGATGATGTCCTTCGCCTTCTCCTGGGCGATCATCGTCCCGCTGTAGCTCTCGTGGCCGGGCTTGCCGAGGCTGACGTTGATGGTCTTCACCGTCTCGCCGCCCTCGGTGACCGTCGCGCGGTGCTTCTTGGCGTCGATGGTGGTGATGTGCCTCTCGCCGACGGTGAAGCTCGCGGAGCGGTCCTCCACCCCGTACACGCCGTCGGCGATCTTCACGCCCGCCAGGTGCGCGATGACCTCCACCTTCTGGCCGGTGGGCCAGTACTCGCGGGGACGGAACTGGACCTGCTCGTCGCTGATCCAGTACCAGGCGCCCTGGACCGGCTCCGACATCCGGACCTCGAGGGCCTTCTCCACCGCGACCTTGCCGGCCTTCGTGCTCACCGGCCGGGACAGCAGCAGCTGCACGGGCATGCCGACGCCGACGGTCTCGCCGTCGAGCGGCGACATGCCGGTCTCCAGCTTGCCGTCGGGCTTCAGCGTGGTGAAGGTGGAGGTCGCGGTGACCTGCTTGCCTCCGCCGCCGGTGCCCTTGGCGGTGACCGTGTACGTCGTGGACGGCTTCAGGGTCCACGAGGACTTCCACGACGTGCCGTCCTGGGCGAGCTCGCCCTCGGCCTTCTTGTTCTTCTTGCCGTAGGTGAGGGTCACGTCCGTCAGCTTGCCGTTGTCCGCCGTGACCGTGACGGGCTTCTCCGGTGCGGCCTGCTTCGTGCCGGTCGCGGGCGTGATGGAGAGCTTCACCTGGTCCGCGGCCTTGCCGCCGCCCGCGCCGCCGCCATCGCCGTCCCCACCGGACGAGCAGCCGGAGACCGCGATGATGACCGCCCCGATGATCGCCGCACTCACCGTCCCGCTCCGACCCTTGAGCACCTGAGAACTCCTCACCCTCGACGCGGGTTATCTCCTCGTCAGGGTATGCGCGGTTTTGCGGAAGGCATGCGGAACGGCGGCCACCAATCGGTTCTCCCTGAACCGCGCAGTCGTTTCCCCAAGCCGGGTCAAGGGTCGGCAAGGCAGGTCAAGGCGCGGTGACGTACCCCGGCGGGAGCCGCGAGGCGGCGGCCCGGTCCAGCAGGAACAGGGTCCGCTCCCGGCCCCGGGCCCCCGCGACCGGCGCCTCCACCGGGTCCGTCTCCGCCAGCCCGAGCCGGACGGCCCCGGCCTTCGACTCGCCCGCCGCCAGCACCCAGACCTCCCGTGCCGCGTGCAGCACCGGGAACGTCAGCGAGATCCGTGTCGGCGGCGGCTTCGGGGCGTCCCGCACAGCCACCACCGGACGCTGCTTCTCGCCCAGGGCCGCCATCCCCGGGAACAGCGACGCCACGTGCGCGTCCGGCCCCACACCCAGCATCAGCACGTCGAACGAGGGGATGTGGAACGACGACCCGGGGGCGTCCCCGGGATGTTCGGCGGACAGCAGCTCGGCGGCGTAGCGCCCCGCCGCGGCCTCCGGGTCGTCCCCGTCGGGCCCGTCCGCCGCCGGCATCGGATGCACCCGGACCGGATCCAGCGGGACGCGGTCGAGCAGCGCCTCCCGGGCACCGGTCTCGTTGCGCTCCGGGTCCCCGGCGGGCAGGAACCGCTCGTCGCCCCACCACACGTCCAGGCGTCCCCAGTCGATCGCGTCGCGCGCCCCGCCGGCGGCGAGCGCGGACAGCAGCGCCGTGCCGACCCCGCCGCCGGTCAGCGCGACCGACGCCGAGCCCCGCGCCGCCTGGACGTCCGCGATCCGCGTCACCAGCCGCGCGGCGGCCGCCTCGGCGAGGACGTCCTGGTCGCGGTGGAGCAGAACCTCCGGGGCGCTCACTCCCGGCCCCCCTCGCCGTTCCCGTCCGGCTCTTCCTCGGCGGCCTGCCCGGCGGGCTCCGCCTCCGCCTCCGCCGTCGCCGACATCGGGTCGCTCGCCACGCCCTCGCTCGTCGAGCCGCCCGCGAGGTCCTTGGCGAACCGGGTGGCGGCCTCGTGGTACACCTCGTCGGGGTCGAGGCGCCGGAGCTCCTCGGCCAGCAGGTCGGCCATGGGGCGCCGCAGCAGCGACACATGCCGGTCGGGCTGGCCGGGCCGGCACAGCGTCGCGACCCGCCCGTCGGGCCGGTGGATCTGGATGTCGCCGCTCGTCGTCGTGAGCCGGACGCCGGTGAGGCCGGGGCCCTCGGAGACCGTCCGGGTCACCGGGACGCCCAGCCGGATCGACAGCCACGCCGCCAGCAGCTCCGCGCTCGGGCTGTCCGGCTCCGCCGACACCTCGCCGGACACGATCTCGTCGTGCTTCTGGTCGAGCGCGGCGGCCAGCAGCGACCGCCACGACGTCAGCCGCGTCCAGGTGAAGTCGGTGTCGCCCGGACGGTACCCCTGGGCGAGCTGCGCGAGGGTGCCGAGCCGGTCGCGGGCCGCGTAGGAGTCGGTCACCCGGCGCTGCGCCAGCGTGCCGAGCGGGTCCTTGGCGGGCACCTTCGGCACCTTGCCGCCCGGCCACCACGTCACCACCGGCGTGTCGGGCATCAGCAGCGGGACGACCACCGAGTCGGCGTGGTCGGCGAGCGGCCCGTACATGCGCAGCAGCACCGTCTCGCCCGGCCCGGTCTCGCCCATCCGGATCTCGGCGTCCAGCCGGGACGAGCCGCCGCGCGGATCGCGGGAGATGACGGTCAGCACCCGGCAGGGATGCTCGCGGGCCGCCTCCGTCGCCGCGCGCACCGCGTCGTACTGCGCCGACTCGTCGGTCACGATGATCAGGGTGAGCACCATGCCGACGGCCGGCCCGCCCATCAGGTGCCGGGACTGCGTCAGCGCGTCCTGGATCTTGCGGGTCGTGGTGCCGGTGAGGTCGATGTTCATCTACAGCCCCCGTCTCGTCATCGTCTAGAGCCGCCGCCAGACGCGCCCGTCGCGCGCCATCAGCTCTTCGGCGCTGTCGGGCCCGTAACCGCCGGACTTGTACTGGTCGACGCCGCCGCGGCTCGCCCAGTACTCGGTGACGGGGTCGAGGATCTTCCAGGACAGCTCGACCTCCTCCTGCCGGGGGAACAGCGGCGGGTCGCCGATCAGCACGTCCAGCAGCAGCCGCTCGTAGGCCTCGGGGGAGGTCTCGGTGAACGACTCGCCGTAGGCGAAGTCCATGTTGACGTCGCGGATCTCCATCGAGGTGCCGGGCACCTTCGAGCCGAACCGGACCGTGATGCCCTCGTCCGGCTGCACCCGCATGACCAGGGCGTTCTGCCCGAGCTCCTCGGTGTCGGTCTCCGAGAACGGCTGGTGCGGCGCCTGCTGGAACACCATCGCCACCTCCGTCACCCGGCGGCTGAGGCGCTTGCCGGTGCGCAGGTAGAACGGGACGCCCGCCCAGCGGCGGTTCTGGATCTCCAGCTTGACCGCGGCGTAGGTCTCGGTCCGGGAGTCGGCCGGGATGCCGTCCTCGTCCAGGTAGCCGCGGACGTCCACGCCGCCCTGCCAGCCCGCCGCGTACTGCCCGCGCGCGGTGGACTCGGCCAGGTCGCCGGGCAGCCGCACCGAGGACAGGATCTTGGCCTTCTCCGCCCGGACGGCCTCGGCGCTGAACGACGTGGGCTCCTCCATCGCCGTCAGCGCCAGCAGCTGCAGCAGGTGGTTCTGGATGACGTCGCGCGCCGCGCCGATCCCGTCGTAGTACCCGGCGCGGCCGCCGATGCCGATGTCCTCGGCCATCGTGATCTGCACGTGGTCGACGAACGACCGGTTCCAGATCGGCTCGAACATCGCGTTGGCGAACCGCAGCGCCAGGATGTTCTGCACCGTCTCCTTGCCGAGGTAGTGGTCGATCCGGAAGATCGACTCCTCGGGGAAGACCCGGTGGACGGTGTCGTTCAGCTCCACCGCCGTCGTCTGGTCCCTGCCGAACGGCTTCTCGATGACGACCCGCCGCCAGGACTCCTGCGAGCGGTCGGCGAGGCCGCTGCGCTGGAGCTGCTCCACGACCTTCTCGAAGAACTTCGGCGGGATCGACAGGTAGAACGCGTAGTTGCCGCCCGTGCCGCGGGTCTCGTCCAGCTCCTTGACGGCCATCGACAGCGCGTCGAACGCGCCCGGGTCGTCGAACGTGCCGGGGACGAAGTGCATGCCCTCCGACAGGTGCGTCCAGACGTCCTCGCGGAACGGCGTCCGCGCGTGCTCCTTGACCGACTCGTAGGCGATCTGCCGGAAGTCCTGGTGGTCCCACTCGCGGCGGGCGAAGCCGACCAGGGAGAAGCCCGGCGGCAGCAGGCCCCGGTTCGCCAGGTCGTAGATCGCCGGCAGCAGCTTCTTTCGGGACAGGTCCCCGGTGACGCCGAACAGCACGAGCACGCAGGGCCCGGCCACCCGCGGCAGGCGCTTGTCCCGCGGGTCGCGGAGCGGATTTGTCGGGTCGGTCACATGGCCCCCTCTGACCGCGCTGCGTCCCGCGGCGCCGCCTTCTGTCGTACTACTCCTGCAAGCATCCTGCCCTCACCGGGGCCGGGTAGGCGGCGACCGGGACGGCGATGAAGGTCACGGCCTGCGCGCCCCCGCCACCGAGCGCATCGACTCGGTGAGCCTGCCCGCGCCCTCGACCGGGTCGCGCAGATGCAGCCGGATCACCGGCAGCCTGCGCTCGCGCAGCGCCCGCAGCTCGGCCAGGGCCCGCGCGAGCTGCAGCTTCGCCAGGCTGTAGGGGCGGCCCGGGACGGGATGCGAGGCCAGCGTGTCGCCCGGCGCCGGGTCGCCGGTGATGATCAGGAACGCGCCGTTGCCCGGACCGTCCTTGTGCACCGGCCCCGTCGCGTGCGGGTACGCCGGTCCCGGGCCGTAGGCGACGGGACGCCCGGACCCGCGCGCCATGGACGGCGCGAGGTACCGCCCGGAGAAGTCGCCCGACAGGTACGTCATGACCGACAGGTACCCGTCGCCCGGCACCGAGGCGACCAGCCCGCCGAGGACGGTCCGCAGCTCCGCGCCGGGCGGCCACGGGAAGTCGGCGTGCACCTCGATGTCGTCCTCGACGTACACCGGCTCCTCCGCGGTCAGCGGGCCGGTGCCCGCCGTGCGCAGCATCGTCGCCGCGTCGTCCTCGGACTCTTGGACGACGGTGCTGCCCGCCTCGAACGGGTTCACGCCGAGCAGCCACCCGGCGACCGCCGTCGCGTACTCCCACAGCAGGAACTGCGCGCCGAGCGGAGCCCACACCGAGGTGTCAGAGTCGTCCTGCGCCGCCGACTTCGGGTTGATCGACACGCCGTGCACGTCGGGGAAGTCGCCGCGCCCGCCGGGCGGCTCGAACGCCAGCACGCCGCGGCCCCGCTTGCCGGTGCCGACCGCCAGGAGCTGCGAGATCCAGTTGCTCAGCGCGCCCGGGCCGCCGGGCTCGCGCAGCAGCACCTTGTCGCGGGCCAGCCCGCCGGGCCCCTGCTGCGCGCAGCCGCCGATGACGGCGCCGAGCAGCAGGCCCGGATTGTCCTCGTCCTTGCCGAGCGACGGCACCAGCGACGCCGCCTCCTCCAGCAGGCGCTCGGCGTCGGCGCCCGCGAGCACGGCGGGGACGAGCCCGTAGGCCGACAGGGCCCCGTAGTGCCCCGGCAGGTACGGGTCGGTCAGCCCGATCCGGTAGCCGCACTGCCGCGCGAAGTCGTGCAGCGGGCTCCCGTGGTCGGTGATGACCAGGAACCGGCCCGCGATCTCCCGCTCCGACAGGCCGCGCTCACGGAACGCGGCGGAGAAGATCCTGCGGTAGGCGTCGCCTTCCAGCGACACGCCCGCCTTGCTGGCCAGCACGACCAGCGTCCGGTCGAGCCGCTCCATGGCGAACGCGAGCGCGGCGGTGTCGCTGCCGTCCAGGACGGTCAGCTCGCCCGTCGCCCCGCCGGGCGGGCCCTGCCCCGCCTGCCCCGGGGCGCCGGAGCCGACGGCGACCGCGGGCGCGTGCGCCTCCATGATCGCCTGGGCGGCGAGGCTCTCCGCCCCGACGCCGATCAGCACGATGTGGTCGAGGCCCGAGTAGCGGGCCTCGGCGACCATCCCGTCCACCTGGTTGAGCAGGCCGCGCGAGGCGAACGGCAGGTCGAGCCAGCCGAGCCTGCTGTGGTCGACCGCGCGCCGCCCCCACAGCCGCGGGTCCTTGGCGGCGAGCGCGCCGGGGACCCCGCAGCTGACGAGGTAGTCCCTCGCCTTCAGCGCAAGGTCCAGCACGTCGCCGCGCGTCAATACGTCGAATCCGGACACCGTTCCCTCCTGACCCCCCATCGTTTCAGGAGAGAATGCGCATTGGCGACCTATCCATCGATCTTCTTCCGCGCCGGCGTCCGCTAGGCGAGCGCCTCCGTCAGCTGAGCGAGGCCCTCCGCGCGGTCGCGCAGATGGAGCCGGAAGGAGGGGCGGCCCAGGGACCGGACCACCCGGAGGTCGCCGAACGCCTGCGCGAGCTGCAGTTCCCCGAGGCTGTACGGTCGGCCCGGCACCTGGACGTCCCCGGTGACCGCGCCGGTGAGCTGCAGGAACGCGCCGTTCTGCGGGCCGCCCTTGTGGTACTGGCCGACCGTGTGCAGGTAGCGCGGCCCCCACCCGAACGTCACGGGCGCCGGATGCCTGCGGACCTTGGCGGCCCGCGCCGCCAGCAGCGGCCGCAGCCCGGCCGCCGCCGCGTCGCCCCGGCGGTCCAGGTAGGCCAGGACGGCGAGGTAGCCGCCGTCCGGGACGCCCTCCAGGATCACCTCCAGCGCCTCGGTCAGGGTCCGCGCGCCCCGGAGGGCGTCCTGCGCGTCGGGGACGGTGCAGTGCACCTCCACCGCACCCGACACCAGCTCCGGCGGCCTGCCCACGACCGTGGGGGCGGTGCCCTCCTCGGACCGCAGCAGCGCCGCCGTGCTCTCCTGCGACTCGCCGACATCCGGCTCGTCGAACGGATTCACGCCCAGCACGCGCGCCGCCACCGCCGCCGCGTACTCCCACAGCAGGAACTGCGCGCCGAGCGGGCCCGCCACGCTCACCCCCGCCTCGCGCCCGGGACCGGGCTCGTCCTGCCGGCGGCCCAGGATGACGCGGCGCAGGTCGCCGGCCAGTTCGAAGCCCGGCGCGTCCACGCCCTCGACCACCACCGGCAGGAGACCCTTGCCGTCCTTGCCCAGCGCGCCGCCGACCAGCTGCTCCGCCCACCCGGAGAAGCCGTCCAGGCCGGAACCGTGGTCGGCGATCACGAGCTTGTCGCGGGTGCCGAGCGCGGAGGAGCCCAGCACCGCGCCCAGCGCCAGGGCCGGGTTGTCGTAGGGCTGCCGGAGCGCCGCGAGCAGCCGGGACGCGTCGTCCAGCAGGACGTCCACGTCGACCCCGGCGAGCGCGGCCGGGACCAGCGCCCGCGCGCCGAGGGCGCCGTAGCGCCCGTCGGCGTCGGGTTCGGCGGGCACGAGGTGATGGCCCACCTCGCCGGCGGCGCGCGCGAGCGCCGACCCCTCCTCGGCCACGACGACGAACCGGCGCGCCAGCTCGGCGCCGTCCAGCCCGGCTTCGGAGAACGCGCGCCCGAACACGCGCCGCAGCGACTCCGCCTCGATGCTCCCGCCGACCACGACCACCACCGTCCGGTGCAGGTCGCCGGCCAGCACGCCCGACACCTCGTGCGGATCGGTCGTGTCCAGGACGATCAGCTCCGCCGCCCCCTCGGCGGACCGGAACGCGGACCGGGACATCGCCTCGGCGGCGAGCGCGGAACCGCCCGCGCCCGCCAGGACGATCCGGTCGAGACCCGCGGCACGGGCCTCGCCCGCCGGCTCGGCCAGCAGGTCCGCCAGCGACCGCGAGGTCTCCGGCATCCCCAGCCAGCCCAGCCGGCAGGCGGCCAGCGGGGCCGCGTCCGGCCCCCACAGCTTCGCGTTCCGGGACATCAGGGAGCCCGGAACGCCGTCGGAAACGAGACGCTCCAGCAGCGTGTCGCTCTCGTCGACCACGGCTCCGCGGATGGTGACCGAGATCCCCCCGGCGGTCACCACCGAGGTCATGCCTCGGCCCTCTTGGACTCCAGCTCGCCGGTGATCGAGTCGAGCAGCTCCTTCCACGACACCGCGAACTTCTCGACGCCCTCGTCCTCCAGGACCCGCACGACGTCGTCGTAGTCGACGCCGGCGTCCTTCAGCGCCGCCATGTGCGCCCGTGCGTCGTCGTAGGAGCCGCGGACGGTGTCGCCGCGGACCTGGCCGTGGTCGGCCTCGGCCACCAGCGTCGCCTCCGGCATCGTGTTGACCGTGCCCGGCGCGACCAGTTCGTCCACGTACAGCGTGTCGTTGAGGTCCGGGTCCTTCACACCGGTGGACGCCCACAGCGGACGCTGGGGACGGGCCCCGGCGTCCTTGAGCGCCTTCCACCGGCCCGTGCCGAACTTCTCCTCGTACAGCGCGTACGCGAGCCGGGCGTTGGCCAGACCCGCCTTCGAGGTCAGCGCCTCCGCCTCCGGCGAGCCGATCTTCTCGAGCCGCTTGTCGATCTCGGTGTCGACGCGGCTGACGAAGAACGACGCCACCGAGGCGATCTTCGACAGATCGTGGCCGTTCTCCCGTGCTCGCTCCAGCCCGGTGAAGAACGCGTCGATGACCTCGCCGTAGCGCTCCAGCGAGAAGATCAGCGTCACGTTCACGCTGATGCCCTCCGACAGCGCCGCCGTGATCGCCGGCAGCCCCTCCCGCGTCGCCGGGATCTTGATGAACAGGTTCGGCCGGTCCACCAGCCACCACAGCGCCCGGGCCTCGGCGACCGTCCTGCGGGTGTCGCGGGCGAGCCGCGGGTCCACCTCCAGCGACACGCGGCCGTCGAGCCCCTCCGTCCGGTCGTACACCGGGCGCAGCACGTCGCAGCCCCAGCGGATGTCGTAGGAGGTGATGGCGCGGGCCGCCTCCTCGACGTCCACCCCGCGGACCGCGAGGTCGCGCACCTGGTCGTCGTAGGCGGTGCCCTTGCTCAGCGCCTTGGCGAAGATCGTGGGGTTGGACGTCACGCCGACCACGTGCTTGTCCTTGACGAGCTCGGCCAGGTTGCCCGTCCGCAGCCGCTCCCGGCTGATGTCGTCCAGCCAGATCGACACGCCCTCGTCCGAGAGCTTCTTCAGGATCTCACTCATCGCATACTCCTCGTCACGTCCTAGTTGCCGGTGGTCTCGCCTCGCCCGGCGTGCTTCACACCGGCCTTGATCAGGCTCGCCTTCGCCGCCGCGACGACCCGCTCGGAGGTGATGCCGAACTGCAGGAACAGCGTCTTGTAGTCGGCCGACGCGCCGAAGTGCTCCAGGCTCACCGACTCGCCGGCGTCGCCGACGAACGCGCGCCAGCCGAGCGCGACCCCGGCCTCCACCGACACGCGGGCGCGCACCCCGGGAGGCAGGACCTCCTGCCGGTAGGCGTCGGTCTGCGCCTCGAACCACTCCACGCACGGCATCGACACGACGCGGGTCGGTGTGCCCTCGGCCTGCAGCGCCGTCCGCGCCTCCAGCGCGAGCCCGACCTCGCTGCCGGTGGCGATGACGATCACGTCGGGCCGCCCGCCGTCGGCGTCCGCGAGCACGTAGCCGCCCTTCGCGACGCCCTCCGCGGACGCCAGCTCGCCGCCGCGCTCGAGCGTCGGCAGCTTCTGCCGGGTCAGCGCCAGACCCGCGGGGCGGTCGGTGTGCCCGAGCACGGTCCGCCACGCGACGGCCGTCTCGTTCGCGTCCGCCGGCCGGACGACGTCCAGGCCCGGGATCGCCCGCAGCGCCCACAGGTGCTCGACCGGCTGGTGCGTCGGGCCGTCCTCGCCGAGGCCGATCGAGTCGTGCGTCCACACGAACGTCACCGGCAGCTTCATCAGCGCCGCCAGCCGTACCGCCGGGCGCATGTAGTCACTGAAGATCAGGAACGTGCCGCCGTACGGGCGCGTCCCGCCGTGCAGCGCGATCCCGTTGCAGATCGCGCCCATCGCGTGCTCGCGGACGCCGAAGTGCAGCGTGCGGCCGTAGCGGTGGCCCGGGAACTCCTTGGTCTGGAACTCCTCGGGGACGAAGGACGGCTCGCCCTTCATCGTCGTGTTGTTGCTCTCGGCCAGGTCCGCCGAGCCGCCCCAGAGCTCCGGCAGCACCGGCGCCAGCGCCGCGAGGACGTCCCCCGACGCCTTGCGGGTCGCGACCTCGGTACCGGCCTCGAACTCCGGCAGCGCGCCCTCCCAGCCGGACGGCAGCGCGCGGGCCGCGATCCGGTCGAACTCGGCCGCGCGCTCGGGGTTGTCCCCCCGCCACGCGTCGAACGCCCTGTTCCACTCTGCGTGGTCGGCGCGGCCCCGGTCGCTCACCTTCCGGGCGTGCGCCAGGACGTCCTCGGGGACCTGGAACGACTCGGCCGGGTCCAGGCCGAGGATCCGCTTGGTCGCCGCGACCTCGTCCGCGCCGAGCGCCGAGCCGTGCGCCTTGCCGGTGTTCTTCTTGTTCGGCGCCGGCCAGCCGATGATCGTCCGCAGCGCGATGAACGACGGGCGGGACGTCTCGGCCTGCGCCGCGGTGAACGCCTCGGCCAGCGCGGCGACGTTCTCCTCGTAGTCGCCGTTCACCGTCCAGTCGACGTTGTGGACGTCCCAGCCGTACGCGGCGTACCGGGCCTGCACGTCCTCCGACAGCGCGATCGCGGTGTCGTCCTCGATCGAGATGTGGTTGTCGTCGTAGAGCAGCACCAGGTTGCCGAGCCGCTGGTGCGCCGCGAGGGCGCTCGCCTCGTGGCTGATGCCCTCCATGATGTCGCCGTCGGACGCGAACGCCCAGACGGTGTGGTCGAAGGGGGACTCGCCCTGCGGCGCGTCCGGGTCGAACAGGCCGCGCTCGCGGCGCGCCGCCATCGCCATCCCGACGGCGTTCGCGACGCCCTGCCCCAGCGGGCCCGTGGTCGTCTCCACGCCCGCCGTGTGCCCGAACTCGGGGTGGCCGGGGGTGAGGCTGCCCCACTTGCGCAGCGACTTCAGCTCGTCCAGCGTCATCGGGTAGCCGGACAGGTAGAGCTGGATGTAAAGGGTCAGGCTGGAGTGCCCGCAGGAGAGCACGAACCTGTCCCGGCCGGCCCAGTGGGGGTCGGTCGGGTCGTGCCGGAGGAACCGCTGGAACAGAAGGTAGGCGGCGGGCGCGAGGCTCATCGCCGTCCCTGGGTGACCGGAGCCCGCTTCCTCGACCGCGTCCATGGCGAGGGCGCGGATCACGTCCACCGCCCGCCGGTCCTGGTCGGACCACTCAAACGTGCTGTTGTCCCTGCTCACGGAACGCCAGGCTCCTCTCAAAACGTGTACTGAACCACTCTGTTGTGCCGCGGCGGCCGGGCACCGCCCGGATCACGGCACGGCAGGCGACGCGATCGGTCTTCCCGCAGGCCCCAGGCGCCGGCCGCGTCCCGCCGCCGGCGAAGATCATGCCGCGCCCTCCCGCGAGCCTATCGCGCGGGAGGGCCGCCGAAGGCGCACGTGAACGCGGGCACGAGGCGCCGCGTTCCCCGGGGTGGCCGCGCCGCCTCATGCACCCTTGCCCGAACGCCCCGCGGACTAACCCCCCGCACGGGTGATCCCGCGGGGGATCCGGTGACCCGGTGCGCGCCCTCCGGAGGGGGCGGACTAGAGTGAATGCGCGGTTGACCACAGCGGCCGCGGCAGGAAGCTCAAGCCGAAGTTGCACCCAGCCGAGGCCGGCCCGGAACGCGGGGGCGCCGCCGAGGTGGTACGCGATTTCCCATCCCTACGTTGGACGTGGACCCGATTGTGACGGTGCTCAGTAACAAGCGCGAGGTCGAATTCGAACTCGACGAACTCGACCGCAGGACGCCGGGGGCTCCTGTGACTCCCCTCGTGCCGGTGCCCGCCGAGCAGGCCGCCCCATGGACGATCGGGGCGAGCGTGCGCGCCTACGTGGCGCTGACCAAGCCGCGCGTCATCGAGCTGCTGCTCATCACGACCATCCCGGTGATGTTCCTGGCGGCCGGCGGCCTCCCGCCGCTGTCCACCGTGCTGCTGACGCTGGCGTTCGGGACGATGTCCGCCGCGGCCGCCAACGCGATCAACTGCTACATCGACCGCGACATCGACGCCAAGATGCGCCGCACCCGGCGCCGCCCGCTGGCGCGGCACCAGGTCACGCCGGCCCGCGCGCTGATCTTCGGGATCACGCTCGCGGTCCTGTCCACGGCGGGGTTCCTGCTCACCGTCAACCCCGTCGCCGCGGCCGGATCGCTGTTCGCGATCCTGTTCTACGTCTTCGTCTACTCGCTGCTGCTCAAGCGGCGGACATCGCAGAACGTCGTGTGGGGCGGCATCGCGGGGTGCATGCCCGTCCTTATCGGCTGGGCCGCGATCACCGGCGGCCTCGCCTGGACCCCGCTCGTCCTGTTCGGCGTCGTGTTCCTGTGGACGCCGCCGCACACGTGGACGCTCGCGATGCGCTACCGCGAGGACTACGCGGTCGCCAAGGTCCCGATGCTGCCCGTCGTCGCCACCGAGCGGCGCGTCGTCACCGAGAGCCTCCTCTACACCTACGCGACCGTGGCCTGCTCGCTGCTGCTGTGGCCGGTGGCGGGCATGGGCCCGGTGTACGGCGCCGTCGCGGTCGTCCTGGGCATGGTCTTCCTCGCCGAGGGCCACCGGCTGCTGAAGGCGGTCCGCGCCGGGGTCACCGGCGTCCATCTGCGGCCGATGCGGTTCTTCCACCTCTCCAACGTCTACCTGGCGCTGCTTTTCACGGCCGTCGCCGTCGACCCGATCCTGCACTGACGGCCGGGTCCTGCGCCGACGGCCGGACTCGTGACCCGACGGTTACCTGACGTGATCGGATCGGCTTAGCCATTCGCGCTACCTGCCGTTACGCTTCGCGTCATGGCGCGTGTGGACCCCAAGGCGGTGCTCGAAGGGCGTATCCCCGGCAGGCCCCCGGTCGGCCTCATCGTCGGAATGACCGTGTCGGGGCTGTGCGCCGTGGCCGCGCTCGGATTCATCGCCCTGTACGGGGGACCCGGCTTCTGGGTGGGCGCGCTGCTCGCCATCGTCCCGATCCCGCTGCTGGTCGCCCTCGCGCTCACCCTGGACAGGCTGGAGCCCGAACCCTCGCGCGCCCTGGCATTCGCGTTCATGTGGGGCGCGGGCGTCGCCGTGCTCGGAGCCCTGGTGCTCAACACCGCCGGCCTGCTGTACGTGACCGTGCCCATCTTCGGCGAGGAGGAGGGCCACCTCGTCAGCTCCACGATCGGGGCGCCCGTCATCGAGGAGACGCTGAAGGGCGCCGTCCTGTTCGGCATGCTCTGGGTCCGCCGCAACGAGATCGACGGCTTCGCCGACGGGATCGTCTACGCCGCAATGGTCGGCCTCGGCTTCGCGATGATGGAGAACATCACCTACTACATGCGGGCGTACGAGGAGGGCGGCACGCAGCAGCTCCAGGCGGTGTTCATCCTGCGCGGCCTGATCATGCCGCTCAGCCACCCGCTGTTCACCGCCATGACCGGCCTCGGCGTCGCCTACGCGGCCACCCACCGCCGCGGCCAGATCACCGCCCCGCTGGCCGGGCTGCTCGGCGCGATCATCCTGCACGGGCTGTGGAACGGCGCCGCCTCGTTCGGAGGCGGCGGCCTCGTCGTCGTCTACCTGCTGGACTTCTGCATCCTGATCGCCCTGATCGTCATCATCTTCGTCGAGCGCCGGGGCACCGTCCGCCGCATCGAGACGTACCTGCCGACGTACGCCGCGACGGGCCTGGTGACGCCGCAGGACATCCGGATGCTACGCTCCATCCCGTCCCGCCGCGCCGCCCGCCGCTGGGCCCGCCTCGTGGGCGGCCACCGCGCCGCCCGCGCCATGACGGACTACCAGCTCGCCGCGACGGAACTGGCGCTGCTGCACAAGCGCGCCGACCGGGGCGTCGCCGAAGAACGCTGGTTCGTCACCCGCCGCGACGCCCTGCTCGACCTGATGTCGGTGGCCAGGCAGGCGTTCCTGCGCACCCCGCCGCGCCGCGGGACGGACCGGCCGGCCGGTCCGCCGTGGGCGGGCCAGGGCCCGTCCGGGTTCCGCCCGCCCGGACCGCCCGGCCCCTACGGGAGGTAACCGGGGGCCGGATCACGGCCATCGTGACCCGCCCATACGATTGGTGCCGTGGCAGAGCGACAGTCGTCCAATCTCCCGGCCCGGATGTGGAACGCCGTGTGGCGTCCGACGCCCCGGTCGCTGCGGCTGCTCGCGCTCCTGGGCGTCATCGGCAACGTCGCGATCGTCGTCAGCGGCGGCGCCGTCCGCGTCACCAAGTCCGGGCTCGGCTGCCCCGACTGGCCCCGCTGCTCGGGCGACAGCCTCGTCCCGACCCACAATCCCGAGCACCACTGGCTCAACATGTCGATCGAGTTCGGCAACCGGCTCGTCACCTTCGTGGTGCTGGCCGCGGGGCTGGCGGTGTTCATCGCGGCGCTGCGGCTCATTCCGCGCCGCAAGGAACTGGTCTGGTGGGCGCTGGCCCAGCCGATGAGCGTCGTCGCGCAGGCCGTCATCGGCGGGATCGTGGTGCTCACCGACCTGCACCCGGCCGCCGTGTCGCTGCACTTCCTCGTGTCGCCCGTCCTGCTGGTCTTCTGCGTGGGGCTGTGGGTCCGCGCCGGTGAGGGCGACGACCCGCCCAGACGGCTCGCCGGGCCGGGGACGCGCGCCCTCGCCGCAGGGCTGCTGGCGTCCTGCGCCGTCGTCCTGGTCGCCGGCACCGTCGTCACCGGCACCGGCCCGCACGCGGGCGACGCGGAAGCCCGCCGGTACGGCTTCGACATCACCGACGTCACCCGCATCCACAGCACGCTGGCCTGGGTCACCGCCGCCCTGACGGTGATCGTCGTCATCGCCCTGTATCGCACGCGCGCCCCCGCCCCCACCGCCGCGCGCCGCCGCGCCCACGAACTGGTCGCGCTCATCGTCTTCCAGGGCGCCGTCGGCTACATCCAGTACTTCCTGGGCGTCCCCGAGGGCCTGGTGCTCCTGCACATGCTCGGCTCGATCCTGATGTGGATCACAGCCTTCCGCCTCGTGCTCGCCCTCCGCGACCGCGGCCCCGTCCCCTCGGCGGAACCGTCCCCGGCGCCCGCCGAAGCCGCGGCCGCCGAGACTCCCCAGCCGGCCTGACGCGCCGGCCCCGGGGATCCCGGCTCAGCCTTCCTTCCGGAGGAAGGCGCGGAGGCGGTCCAGCGGCCAGGTGTTGATGACGTCTTCGGGGGTCAGCCAGCCGCGCTGGGCGGTGCCGACGCCGTACCGGATGTTGCGGTGGTGGCCGAGCGAGTGCGCGTCGGTGTCGATGGAGAACTTCACCCCGAAGCGCTTGGCGCGGCGGACCAGATCGGCGGGCAGGTCGAGGCGGTCGGGGAACGAGTCGATCTCCATCGCGGTGCCGGTGCGGGCGGCGGCGCGGAACACCTCGTCCCAGTCGGCGTCGACCGGGGCGCGCCGGCCGATGCTGCGGGCGGTCGGGTGACCGATGACGTGGACGTGGGGGTTCTCGCAGGCGCGGACGAGGCGCCGGGTCATGACGTCCTGGTCCTGGGTGAAGTGCGAGTGGATCGAGGCGACGCAGACGTCGAACGCGGACAGGAAATCGGCGCCCCAGTCGACCTCGCCGTCCGGGCCGATGTTCAGCTCCGTTCCGTGGAGGAGCGTCATGCCGGGATAGCCGCCCTGCAGCTCGGCGACCTGTTCGCGCTGGGCGAGCATCTTCTCGTCGGTCATCCGCTGCATGACCAGGTCGGGCGCGTGGTCGGTGATCGCGTAGTAGTCGAGGCCGCGGGCGTGCGCGGCGGCGACCATGGCGTCCAGGGAGGCGATGCCGTCGGTGAGGTCGGTGTGGCTGTGCAGGTCGCCGCGCAGGTCCTCGACGGTGACGAGGCGGGGCAGCTCGCCCTTCAGCGCCGCCTCCACCTCGCCGGTGTCCTCGCGGAGGGTGGGGTGGACCCAGGGGAGCCCGAGCCGCTCGTAGACCTCCTCCTCGGTCTCGGAGACGATCAGCTCGTCCGATTCCGCGTGGAACAGGCCGTACTCGGACAGCTTGAGGCCCGCCTTCACGGCGATCTCGCGGGTGCGGATGTTGTGGGCCTGCGACCCGGTGAAGTACTGCAGGGCCGCGCCCCACGACTCGGGCGGGACGACGCGCAGGTCGACCTGCAGGCCCTTGGCGGTGCGGATCGAGGTCTTCTTCTCGCCGCTCGCGACGACCTCGGCGACGAACGGGAGCGCGGTGAACGCCTCCATGATCGGGCGGGGGTCGCGGGACGCCGCCAGGACGTCCACGTCGCCGATCGTCTCCCGCATCCGGCGCAGGGAGCCCGCGTGCTCGCAGCGCTCCACCTGGGGAAGCGCGGACAGCTTCTCGACGATCTCGTCGGCGACTCCGGCGGCGGCGTCCACCAGGACCCGCTCACCGGAGCTGCGCATCAGGTCGATGCCGTGGAGGATGTTCTCCTCGGTCTTCGCGCCGAAGCCCTTGAGGCCGCGCAGGCGCCCCTCACCGATCGCGGTGGCCAGCTCGTCCACCGAGGAGATGCCCAGCTCCTCGTACACGGTGAGGGCCTTCTTCGGGCCGAGGGTGGGGATGGCGGTCAGCGCCCTGACCCCGGCGGGAATCTGGGTCCGCAGCTCCTCCACCTGCCGGATCGTGCCGGTGGTGTTGTAGTCGAGGACCTTCTTGGCGATCGCCTCGCCCACCGCCGGGATCTCGCGCAGCCCGGCCAGGCCGAGGCCGGAGATGTCGTCGGGATGGCCCGCGATCGCCCGCGCGGCCTTCTCGTACGCCCTGATCTTGAAGGCGTCGCCGCCCGTGATGGACAGCAGATCCGCCAGTTCCTGGATGAGGGCCGCCGCCTCGTCGTTCGCCCGTGCCATGCGGCCGAGTCTAGAAGCCGGGTACGACGTTCCCGGTGGTCGGCGTCCCGGTGATCAGCGCAGGGGGGCGAGCGGGCCGCCCGGGTTGTCCATGCGGGCCCGCATGACCTCGTCGGCGATCGCGGACACCTCGTCCTCGGGCAGGCGCCGGTAGCCGTCTTCCGTGACGACCGCGACTGTCGGGTAGATGCGGCGCGCGGGGTCGGGCCCGCCGGTGGCGGTGTCGTCGTCGGCCGCGTCGTAGAGGGCGTGGACGCAGACGGTGGCGGCGTCCTCCAGGGAGAGGTCGCGCCGGTAGAGCTTCTTCAGGGCGCCGATCGCGTACGGGGAGCCCGAACCGTCCGCGTGGTAGTCGCGGGCCTCCTGCGGGGCTCCGGTGATGTCGTAGGTGTAGATCCGCCCCTCACCGGAGTCAGGGTCGTACCCGGTGAACAGCGGGACGACCGCGAGGCCCTGGAGCGCCTGGGCGAGGTTGGCCTGGATGACGGTGCCGAGGCGGCGGGCCTTGCCCGGCAGCGACAGCGGGATCGTCTCCATCTTCTCGTAGTGCTCCAGCTCGACCTGGAACAGGCGGACCATCTCCAGCGCCAGCCCGACCGTGCCCGCGAACGCCACGGCGGAGTACTCGTCGCCGCGCTGCACCTTGTCCAGCTCCCGGTAGGCGATCCGGTTCCCCTGGGTGGCGCGCCGGTCGCCGGCCATCATGACCCCGCCCGGGAACGTCAGCGCCAGGACGGTCGTGCCGTGCGGCAGGTCGGGGACGTCCCCGTCCGGCACCCGGTTCACGGGCAGCAGCTCGGGGGAGTGGAGCCGCAGGAGGTCGACGAACGACGCCGACCCCGCCTCGAAGAACTCGGGCGGCATCCCCTGGTCCTCGGTCCGGCCGATCACGGCGGCTCCTCTCCGTCTCCGTGCTGGATGGTGGTCCGTGCTGGACGATCCTCCGCGCTGGACGATCCCTGCCGATCCTTCCACGCTGCCACACGCGCCTGCCACTCTCACGCCTCGGGCGCTCCGGGCGGATCCCGCTGGCTCCGGGTGGCGCCCACGCTCGCCGCGACGACGCAGACGATCGCGACCCACTGCCGCCCGGTGAGCAACTCGCCGAGCAGCGCCATCCCGACCAGCGCGGCGGCGGCGGGCTCCAGGCTCATCAGGACGCCGAAGACCCGCGTGGGCATCCGCCGCAGCGCGTCCAGCTCCAGGGTGTACGGGATCACCGACGACAGCAGCCCGACGCCGAGACCGATCAGCAGCAGCCGCGGGTCGAGCATCTGCGCGCCGCCCTCGGCGACGCCGAGCGGCAGGATGGCGGCGGTGCCGACGATGCTCGCGACGGCCAGGCCGGACGAACCGGCGAACCGCTGCCCGGTCGCGGCGGACAGCAGGATGTAGGCGGCCCAGCACGCCCCGGCGGCCAGCGCGAACGCGACGCCGACCGGGTCGAGGTCGCCGCCGCCGCGGGCGAGCAGGACCACGCCCGCGCCCGCCAGCACCGCCCACAGCGCGTCCCGGGGGCGCCGCGACGCCAGCAGCGCCACGCCGAGCGGGCCGAGGAACTCGATCGTCACCGCGACGCCCAGCGGGATGCGGGCGAACGACTGGTAGATCGCGAAGTTCATGCCCGCGAGCGTCAGCCCGAACCCGGCGGCGACCAGCATGTCCCGGCGGGTGTGGTCGCGCAGCACGGTCCGCAGCACCTTGCGGGACAGGAACGCCAGGACGATCGCCGAGGTCAGCAGCCGCAGCGACACGACGGCGCTCGGCGGCAGCCGGTCGAACAGGTTCTTGGCGAGACCCGCGCCCACCTGCACCGAGATGATCCCGAGCAGGACCAGCGCGGGCGGCGGCACCGACCCCAGCGACAGGATCCGGGCACGCCCGCCGGGCGCCTTGGGCCAGCCGCCGAGCGACCCGGGCGCCTCAGCGTGCGCGTCCGCTACTCCCACCGGAAGAACCTGGCGGCCAGGGCGAGCCCCGCGACGGCCCAGACCGCGAGGACGAGCAGGGGCCCGCCGGGGAACGCCGCGCCGTCGCGCAGGACGTCGCGCAGCCCCTCGGCGAGCGCCGAGATGGGCAGCAGTTCAAGCGCGGCCTGCACCGGGCCGGGGAACTTCTCCAGCGGGAAGACGACGCCGCCGACGGCCAGCAGCAGGATGTAGACGAGGTTCGCCGCGGCGAGGGTGGCCTCGGCGCGCAGCGTCCCCGCCATGAGGAGCCCGAACCCGCTGAACGCGGCCGTGCCGAGCAGCAGCAGGACGATCACCGAGAGGGGGTCGCCGTGCGGCTGCCAGCCGAGCGCCAGCGCCGTCGCGCAGATCACCGCGGCCTGCACCGCTTCGACCGCGACCACGGTGAGGGTCTTGGCGGCGATGAGGCCGCCGCGCGGCAGCGGCGTGGCGCCGAGCCGCTTGAGGACGCCGTAGCGCCGCTCGAAGCCGGTCCCGATCGCCTGCCCGGTGAAGGCCGTGGACATCACCGCGAGGGCGAGGATGCCGGGGGCGAGGAAGTCGACGCGGCGTCCCTCGCCCAGGTCGAGCAGTGACGTGGCGCTGAACAGGGTGAGCAGCACCACGGGGATGATCAGCGTCAGCAGCAGCTGCTCGCCGTTGCGCAGCATCGTGCGGAACTCGTAGCGGGCCTGGGAGAGGACCATCCGCGGGAGCGGGACGGCGGCCGGAGCCGGGGTGAGGTCGAGCGGTGCGGTCACGGGCGCAGCTCCCGTCCGGTCAGCTCGAGGAAGACGTCCTCCAGGGTGCGGCGCTCGATCCGCAGGTCCTCGGTCATGACGCCGTGCGAGGCGCACCAGGCGGTGACGGTGGCCAGCAGTTCGGGCCGCACGTCCGCCTCGATGAGGTAGTGCCCGGCGGGCGACTCCTTGGCGGCGCAGCCGGCCGGCAGCGCCGACAGCAGCTCCTCCAGGCCCAGGCCGGGACGGGCGCGGAAGCGGAGCTGCCGCTCGGCGCCGGTGAGCTCCTCGGGCGCGCCCTCGGCGACGACCCTGCCGTGGTCGACGATGACGACGTGGTCGGAGAGGCGCTCGGCCTCCTCCATGTTGTGCGTGGTGAGGACCACAGAGACCCCCGCGGCGCGCAGTTCGCCGATCAGTTCCCAGGTGGCGTGCCTGGCCTGGGGGTCGAGCCCGGTGGTGGGCTCGTCGAGGAAGACCAGCTCGGGGCGCCCGACGACGGCGACGGCCAGCGAGAGCCGCTGCTGCTGCCCGCCCGACATGCGCCGGTAGGGGGTGCGGGCGTGCTCGGTGAGGCCGAGCCGCGCCAGCAGGGCGGCCGGGTCGAGCGGCGTCGCGTGGAACGAGGCGACGAGCCCGAGGAACTCGCCGGCGCGGGCCGTCCCCGGCACGCCGCCGGACTGCGGCATGACGCCGACCCTGGGCTTCAGCGCCCGCCCGTCCGCGGCCGGGTCGAGGCCGAGGACGCGGACGGTGCCGGAGTCGGCGCGCCGGAATCCCTCGCAGATCTCGATCGTCGTGGTCTTGCCCGCGCCGTTGGGGCCGAGCAGCGCGGTGACGGCGCCCCGGGCGGCGGTGAGCGACAGGCCGTCCACGGCCCGCCGCTCCTGGCCGGCCGCGCCGTAGCGCTTGACGAGCGTGTCCAGCTCGACGGCGCCGTCTCCGGGGGGTGTCATGCCGACGAGTTTAGATCTCGGGCGCGACCGCCCTGCCCCGGGTCCCGCCGGTGCGCCGCGTGAAGTCCGGGTAAAGCCCCGGGGTCGAAGTCGATCTAGTTTCGCCCGCCGGACCCGGGGGAATTCACCGCCTGTCGCCGGGCCGTCCCCGGCGACCTGGGGCTGTGCGGCACCGTGGCCGCGCCCCGAGGAGGTGGGGGATGGCGTTTCACGTCGGTTCGGAGACCGGGCGGCTGCGCAGCGTGCTGCTGCACCGGCCGGAGCTGTCGCTGAAGCGGCTCACCCCGTCCAACGCCCGGGGCCTGCTGTTCGACGACGTGCCGTGGGTCAGGCGGGCCGTGGAGGAGCACGAGGAGTTCGAGGACGTGCTGCGCTCGCAGGGCGTGCGGACCTACCTCCTGCTCGACCTGCTGCGCGAGACGATCGGGATACCCGAGGCCCGCAAGCACATCCTCGACGCGGTGGTCGACCCGCACTGGTTCGGCCCGCTCGCCACCGACGCGATCCGCAACTGCTTCGACTCCATGGACCTGGGGGACCTGGCCTCGTTCCTGATCGGCGGGATCACCAAGCGGGAGATGCTGGAGCGGATGCCCGAGCCGGCGTCGATCGCGTTCCACTCGATCGAGCCCGACGGGTTCATCCTGCCGCCGCTGCCCAACCACCTGTTCACCCGGGACCCATCCTGCTGGATCTACGGCGGCGTCTCGATCAACACCATGCGCATGAAGGCGCGGATGCGCGAGACGGTGAACATGGAGGCGGTCTACCGGTGGCACCCGATGTTCGCGGACGGCTACGACGCCCCCGCGGCGGGCGGTTTCCACGTGTGGAACCGGGGCACGGCGATGGCCCCGGCGACGCTTGAGGGCGGCGACGTCCTGGTCCTCGGCGGCGGCGCGGTCCTGGTCGGGATGAGCGAGCGGACGCAGCCGCAGGCGGTCGAGATGCTCGCGCAGTCGCTGTTCGCCGCCGGCGCGTGCTCCAGGATCGTCGCGCTGCGGATGCCGCAGAAGCGGGCGTTCATGCATCTGGACACCGTGATGACGATGGTCGACCACGGCGTGTTCACCACCTACGCCGGGATGGGGATGCTGGCGTCGCACACCGTCGAGCCGGGCGACACCGAGAAGGAACTGAAGATCACCGATCACCCCCCGAGGGACATGTACCGGGCGATCGCCGCCGCGCTCGGCCTGGACGACGTCAAGGTGCTCACCCCGGCGCAGGACGTGTTCGCCGCCGAGCGCGAGCAGTGGGACGACGGCAACAACGTCCTGGCCGTCTCGCCCGGCGTGGTCGTCGCCTACGAGCGCAACGCGACGAGCAACAACCATCTGAGCGCGAACGGGATCGACGTCATCACCATCCGCGGCAGCGAACTGGGCAGGGGACGCGGCGGCCCGCGCTGCATGAGCTGCCCGATCGAACGGGACGCCTGACCGCCGCGGTCCTTGGGGGAGGAAACGTGCGCGTTGTCGTAGCGCTTGGAGGAAACGCGCTGGTCAGGCGGGGTGAGATCCCCGACGCCGGGCCGCAGCGCGAGAACGTCGTCCGGGCCGTGCGGTCGCTGGCGCCGCTCGCCGAGAAGCACGAGCTGATCATCACGCACGGGAACGGGCCGCAGGTCGGGGTCCTGTCGCTGGAGAGCGTCAACGACCCGAACCTGACCCGGCCGTACCCGCTGGACACGATCGGCGCCGAGACCCAGGGCATGATCGGCTACTGGATGCTGCAGGCGCTGCAGAACGCGCTGCCCGGCCGCCAGGTGATGGCGATGATCAACCAGACGCTGGTGTCGGCGGTGGACCCGGCGTTCGGCGACCCGTCCAAGTTCGTCGGGCAGGTGTACGAGCGGGACGAGGCCGACAAGCTCGCGGCCGAGTACGGGTGGACGGTCCGGCAGGACGGGGAGCTGTGGCGCCGCGTGGTCCCGTCCCCGCGGCCGCAGCGGGTGATCGAGACCCGGCTGATCAGGGAGCTGGTGCGGCTCGGGACGGTCGTGGTCTGCGCGGGCGGCGGCGGCATCCCGGTGTTCCGCAACGACGTCGGGCGGCTGGAGGGCGTCGAGGCGGTGATCGACAAGGACCTCACCGCGTCCGTCCTGGCCGAGAGCATGGACGCGGACGCGCTGCTGATCCTGACCGACGTGCCGCACGTGATGCGGAACTTCGGCACCCCGGAGCAGGAGGCCATCACCCACACGACCCCGCACGAGCTGCGGGACGAGGACTTCCCCGCCGGGTCGATGGGCCCCAAGGCCGAGGCCGCCGCGAGCTTCGTCGAGCGGACGGGCGACATGGCCGCGATCGGGCTCCTCGACCAGTGCGTGGAGATCCTCGCGGGGACGGCCGGAACGATCGTGACCCCCAACGCGACGTGGCCGCTGGCGAGCACGTTGTGACCGCCGGGGCCTCCGGGACCTCCGCCTCCTTCGCGCGCAGCCTGCTGCGGACCAAGCCGGTCGACCGGATCGTCGGCGAGAGCGGGGCGGGCGAGGGCGGCGAGCTGAAGCGGTCGATGAGCCTGCTGCAGCTCACCTTCCTCAGCGTCGGCGCCACCCTCGGCACCGGCATCTTCGTGGTGCTCGGCGAGGCGGTGCCGCTGGCCGGCCCGGCGGTCGTGCTGTCGTTCGTGCTGGCCGCCGTGACCGCGCTGTTCTCGGCCCTGTCGTACGCGGAGCTGGCCGGGACGATCCCCGTGTCCGGCTCCTCGTACTCCTACGCCTACGCGACGCTCGGCGAGCTTGTCGCGTGGGTCTGCGGCTGGTGCCTGCTGCTGGAGTACGCCGTGTCGGTGTCGGCCGTCGCGGTCGGCTGGGGCTCCTACCTGAACGCGTTTTTCGACGCCGCGTTCGGCTTCACGATCCCGGACGAGATCAGCAGCCCGCCCGGCGAAGGGGGGATCGTGAACATCCCGGCCGTGATCGTGGTCGCGTTCGCGACGCTCCTGCTGCTGCGCGGCGCGTCCGAGAGCGCCGCCGCCAACACGGTCATGGTGTTCCTGAAGATCGGCGTCCTGCTGTTCTTCTGCGCGGTCGCGTTCACCGCGTTCCGGTCGCGGAACCTCGGCTCGTTCGCGCCGATGGGCTGGGCCGGGCTCAGCGCGGCGGGATCCAAGGTCTTCTTCTCCTACATCGGCTTCGACGCCGCCTCCACGGCCGGCGAGGAGGCCAGGAACCCGCGCCGCGACCTGCCGCTCGCGATCGTCTTCTCGCTGGTCATCGTGACGGTCGTCTACGTGCTGGTCGCCCTGGCCGCGGTCGCCGCGATGCACTGGGAGCAGTTCGAGCTGAGCGGCACCGAGGCGTCGCTGGCGCACGTGCTGGACGCCGCCACCGGGCGGACCTGGCCGTCGATGATCCTGTCGCTCGGCGCGGTGATCGCCATCACCAGCGTCGTGCTCACCGTCATGTACGGGCAGACCCGCATCCTGTTCGCGATGTCGCGGGACGGGCTGGTCCCGCGGGTCTTCCAGAAGGTGAGCCCGGGACGCCGGGTGCCGGTCGCCAACACGGTCATCGTCGCGCTGTTCATCGGGATCCTCGCCGCGGTGATCCCGCTCGGCCGGCTGGTGGACGCCACGAGCATCGGGACGCTGTTCGCTTTCGCGCTGGTCAGCGTCGGCGTCATCGTCCTGCGCCGCACCCGGCCGGACCTGCCGCGCAGCTTCCGTGCCCCGTTCTTCCCGGTGACGCCGCTGCTCGGCGTCGCGCTGTGCGTGTACCTGATGGTCGGGCTCGGCGGCGCGACCTGGACGGTGTTCCTGCTGTGGATCCTCGTCGGGCTGGCGGCGTACTTCCTCTACGGGCGCCGCCGTTCGCGCCTGGCGTCCGGCTCTGGGGGAGGGAGGCCGCCATGAGCGGGAAGGGCGTCCCGCGGGTCCTGGCCGGGTACTCGCCCGACGAACGCGGCGAGGACGCCCTCGCCCTGGCCGCGCTGGCCGCGGAGGCGGCGGGCGCGCCGCTGACCGTGGCGCACGTCCATCCGTCCCCCTGGCCCGTGCGCGGCCCCGGCAAGGTGGACGCCGAATGGGTCGCCTTTCTCAAGGGGCAGTCGGACGAGGCCCTCGCGCGGGCCAGGGCGCGGCTCGGCGAGCTGGGGGTCCCGGAGCAGGGCGTCGCCGTGCGCGCCCACGCGCACCGGGGCAGTGGACGCGGGCTCATCGAGGTCGCCGGGGACGTCGGCGCGGCGCTCGTCGTGATCGGGTCGGCGCCGCGCGGGCGGCGCGGCCGCGTCGCCATCGGCAGCACCGCCGACCAGCTCCTGCACGGCTCGCCGGTCCCGGTCCTGCTCGCCCCGCGCGGCTTCGCCGCCGGCGCGCCGGACGAACTGGAGCGGATGACCGTCGCGTACTGGCGGCGCCGTGACGCCGACGAGCCGCTGCGCGCGGCCGCCGGGTTCGCCGGATGGCTGGGCACGCCGATGCGCCTGGTCACGCTGGTGCTGAGGCCGTCCGGGCTCGCGGCGAAGTTCGCCACCGCGGGCGGCGTGCTGGAACGCCAGGTGGCCCAGGCCGACGAGGACCTCCGCCACGCCGCGGGGCTCGTCGGCGGCGGGCCGCCGGTGGAGCGGCTGACGGCGGTCGGGACCGGCGTCGCCAAGGCCCTCGGCACTGTCGGTATGCTCCCGGGCGAGGTGCTGGTCTGCCAGTCCGGCCATCACGGGCCGCTGCGTAAGGTCTTCCTCGGGGAGAGCTCCGGCAAGATCGTCCGGGCCGCGCCGTGCCCCGTACTGGTCCTGCCGCGCGGAGCGGGTGCCCGGACGGGCGCGCGGACGGGGGCACGGGGATAGCGCACCGGGCGAGAAAGCCCAGGTTAGGTAAGGCTTACCTGCGTGAGCTACGACATCGGGAATCCGGTGTTTCGAAGGAAGGAATTACGGCACACTGATGTTGTGAAATACGTGAGCGAGGATCAGACGCATGCCCGGGCCGCCGCCGCGCGGCCTTCCGGTATGCCGTCCTCGCCTGGTCACGCCGGTGTGGGCGGATCACTCGGGGCCGGAGTCGGCACCGAGCGCGACACGCGCGCGCGGGTGGCCCGGCTGATCCTCGAGCACGGCCCCGTCACGGCGTCCACGCTGGGGGAGCGCGTCGGCCTCACGCCGGCCGCGATCCGCCGGCACCTGGACGCCCTGCTGGCCGAGGGCATGATCGAGGTCCGCAAGGCGCGGGCGACGCAGGCCCGGCGCGGCCGGGGGCGTCCCGCCAAGTGGTTCGCCATCACCGACGCCGGGCGCAGCGCCTTCGTGCACGCCTACGACGACCTGGCGACCAGCGCACTGCGGTTCCTCGCCGAGACGGCCGGCGACCACGCGGTCGCCGAGTTCGCCCGGCGGCAGATCGCCGACCTGGAGCGGCGCTACCGGCCCGTCGTGCAGGGCGCATCGCCCCAGCAGCGGGTCCGCACGCTCGCCGAGGCGCTGTCGGGCGACGGGTACGCGGCCGCCGCGGCCAAGGCGCCCCAGCCGGGCGGCGGCGAGCAGCTGTGCCAGCACCACTGCCCGGTCGCGCACGTCGCCGCGGAGTTCCCGCAGCTGTGCGAGGCCGAGACCGAGGCGTTCAGTCGGCTGCTGGGCACACCCGTCCAGCGGCTGGCCACGATCGCGCACGGCGACGGGATCTGCACCACCCACGTCAGCTCCCGGTCCCTGGCCGGGACGGGCGGAACGGGTGAGGCGAAAGGTCCCGCCGCGAGCGTCACCCCTGGAGGGGACGCGGGGGAGCGGTCCCCCGAACGAGCACCCATAAGTGACGAGGAGTCCGGAGGGACCTCCCTATGACTACTGCAGCCCACCCTGAGCTTGAAGGGCTTGACAGGTACAAGTTCGGCTGGGCCGACTCCGACGAGGCCGGAGCCTCGGCGCGGCGCGGCCTGAACGAGGAAGTCGTCCGCGACATCTCAGGCAAGAAGGACGAGCCCGACTGGATGCTCGACCTGCGTCTCAAGGGGCTGCGGCTGTTCGACAAGAAGCCGATGCCCACCTGGGGTTCCGACCTGTCGACCATCGACTTCGAGAACATCAAGTACTTCGTGCGCTCCACCGAGCAGCAGGCCACGTCCTGGGAGGAGCTGCCCGAGGACATCAAGAACACCTACGACAAGCTCGGCATCCCGGAGGCGGAGAAGCAGCGCCTCGTCGCCGGCGTCGCCGCGCAGTACGAGTCGGAGGTCGTCTACCACAAGATCCGCGAGGACCTTGAGGAGAAGGGCGTCATCTTCGTCGACACCGACACCGGCCTGCGCGAGCACCCGGAGCTGTTCCAGGAGTACTTCGCGTCGGTGATCCCGGTCGGCGACAACAAGTTCGCCGCGCTCAACACCTCCGTGTGGTCGGGCGGCTCGTTCATCTACGTGCCGCCGGGCGTGCACGTCGAGATCCCGCTCCAGGCCTACTTCCGGATCAACACCGAGAACATGGGCCAGTTCGAGCGGACGCTGATCATCGCGGACGAGGGCTCCTACGTCCACTACGTCGAGGGCTGTACCGCGCCGATCTACAAGTCGGACTCGCTGCACTCCGCCGTCGTGGAGATCGTCGTGAAGAAGGACGCCCGCGTCCGCTACACGACGATCCAGAACTGGTCGAACAACGTCTACAACCTGGTGACCAAGCGCGCCGTCGCCTACGAGGGCGCCACCATGGAGTGGGTCGACGGCAACATCGGCTCCAAGGTCACCATGAAGTACCCGGCGGTCTACCTGCTCGGCGAGCACGCCAAGGGCGAGACCCTGTCGATCGCGTTCTCCGGCGAGGGCCAGCACCAGGACGCCGGCGCCAAGATGGTGCACGCCGCGCCGAACACCTCCAGCAGCATCATCTCCAAGTCGGTGGCGCGCGGCGGCGGCCGCACGTCCTACCGGGGGCTGGTGCAGGTGCAGGAGGGCGCCGAGCGCAGCAAGTCCACCGTCAAGTGCGACGCGCTGCTGGTCGACCAGATCAGCCGGTCCGACACCTACCCCTATGTCGACGTCCGCGAGGACGACGTGGAGATGGGCCACGAGGCCACCGTCTCCAAGGTGTCGGAGCAGCAGCTGTTCTACCTGATGAGCCGCGGCCTCACCGAGGACGAGGCCATGGCGATGATCGTGCGCGGGTTCGTCGAGCCCATCGCGCGCGAGCTCCCGATGGAGTACGCCCTTGAGCTGAACCGGCTCATCGAGCTGCAGATGGAAGGAGCCGTGGGTTGATGGGGCTCGACACCCAGCCCGATCAGCGGCCTCTCTCGACGCTGCACGACAGGGCCTCTTACGACCTCGGCGACTTCGAGGTGCCGACGGGCCGCGAGGAGGAGTGGCGGTTCACGCCGCTGCGCCGCCTCCGCGGCCTGCACAACGGCACCGCCGAGGCCCACGGCAAGGTCCTGGTCGAGGTGGAGGCGGCGCCGGAGGTGACGGCCGAGACCGTCGGCCGCGACGATCCCCGGCTCGGCAAGGCCTACGTGCCGGCCGACCGGGTCAGCGCGCAGGCGTGGAGCTCCTTCACGCACGCCACCGTCCTGACCGTCCCGAAGGAGGCCGTCGCGTCCGCGCCGACCGTCCTGCGGGTGCGCGGCGAGGACGCGTCCGGCGCCGCCTACGGCCACACCACGGTCGTGGTCGAGCCGTTCGCCGAGGCCACCGTCGTGCTCGCGCACCGCGGCCCGGCCGTCTACGCCGACAACGTCGAGTTCGTCGTCGGCGACGGCGCCCGCCTCTCGGTGATCAGCCTGCAGGACTGGGCGGACGGCAGCGTCCACGTCTCGCACCAGCACGCCCGGCTGGGCCGCGACGCCCGGTTCGTCTCGCACAACATCTCGCTCGGCGGCGACGTCGTGCGGATCTCCCCGTCGGTCTCCTACGACGGGCCCGGCGGCGACGCCGAACTGTACGGGGTGTACTTCGCCGACGGCGGCCAGCACCTGGAGCACCGCCTCCTCGTCGACCACGCCGTCCCGCACTGCCGCAGCCGCGTCGACTACCGCGGCGCGCTGCAGGACCAGGACGCGCACGCCGTCTGGATCGGCGACGTGATCATCCGCGCGGAGGCCGAGGGCACCGACACCTACGAGCTGAACCGCAACCTCGTCCTCACCGACGGGACGCGGGTCGACTCCGTGCCGAACCTGGAGATCCTCACCGGCGAGGTCGCCGGCGCCGGGCACGCTTCGGCGTCCGGCCGGCTGGACGACGAGCACCTGTTCTACCTCCAGGCGCGCGGCATCACCTTCGACGAGGCGCGCCGCATGGTGGTCCGCGGCTACCTCGGGCAGCTGATCCAGAGCATCGAGGTCGCCGAGGTGCGCGAGAAGGTCGCCGAGGCCATCGAGGAGGAGCTCGACCAGGGAGCCCGGCGATGACCTTCACGAAGGTGTGCGCGCTGGACGACATCCCCGCCGACGGGGCCATCGCCGTGGAGCTCGACGACACGCCCGTCGCCATCGCGCGCAGCGGCGGCGACGTGTACGCCGTCAACGACATCTGCTCGCACGCCGAGGTCTCCCTCTCCGAGGGAGAGGTCTACGACGGCACCATCGAGTGCTGGCTGCACGGGTCCTGCTTCGACCTGCGCAGCGGCAAGCCCACCAACCCGCCGGCCACGCAGCCGGTCGCCACCTACAAGGTCAGGGTCGAGGACGGCGACGTCTACCTGTCGCTCTCCGCCGACGACTAGGCCCCACGACGAAGGACTACGACGCATTATGGCCACGCTAGACATCCGCGACCTCCACGTCTCCGTCGGCGACGGTTCCGACGGGGCGAAGGAGATCCTGCGCGGGGTCGACCTGACCGTGAAGGCCGGCGAGACCCACGCGATCATGGGGCCGAACGGCTCCGGCAAGTCCACCCTGGCGTACGCGGTCGCCGGGCACCCCAAGTACGACATCACGTCCGGGACCGTCACGCTCGACGGCGAGGACGTCCTCGCCATGTCGGTCGACGAGCGGGCCCGCGCCGGGCTGTTCCTCGCGATGCAGTACCCGGTCGAGGTGCCGGGCGTCTCGGTGTCGAACTTCCTGCGCTCGGCCGTGACCGCCGTCCGCGGCGAGGCGCCGAAGCTCCGCGAGTTCTCCAAGGAGATGAAGCAGGCGATGGAGAACCTGTCCATCGATCCCGCGTTCGCGCAGCGCAGCCTGAACGAGGGCTTCTCCGGCGGTGAGAAGAAGCGGCACGAGATCCTGCAGCTGGAGATGCTCCAGCCGAAGGTCGCCGTCCTGGACGAGACCGACTCCGGCCTCGACGTCGACGCGCTCAAGGTCGTCGCCGAGGGCGTCAACCGGTTCGCGTCCGGCGACACCGGGGTCCTGCTCATCACCCACTACACCCGGATCCTGCGCTACGTGAAGCCCGACTTCGTGCACGTCTTCTCCGGCGGCCGCATCGTCGCCGAGGGCGGGCCCGAGCTGGCCGACGAGCTGGAGGACGAGGGCTACGAGAAGTACGCGAAGGCGGGCGCTTCCCTATGAGCCTGAGCGAGGCGAACCGGGAGGCGTGGGGGGCCGGCCCCGCGCAGGCGAGCGCGAGCCTGCTGCCGGAGGAGCTGAAGAAGGACTTCCCGCTGCTGCAGCGCACGGTGCGCGGCGGGCGCCCCCTGGTCTACCTCGACTCGGGCGCGACGTCGCAGAAGCCCGTCCAGGTGCTGGACGCGGAGCGGCGGTTCTACGAGCGGCACAACGCGGCTCCGCACCGGGGCGCGCACCTGCTGGCCGAGGAGGCGACGGAGGCCTACGAGAACGCCCGCGCGTCGATCGCCCGGTTCATCGGCGCGACGCCCGGCGAGATCGTGTTCACCAAGAACGCCACCGAGGGCATCAACCTGGTCGCGTACGCGATGAGCAACGCCGCCACCGCGGGCCCGGAGGCGGAGCGGTTCGCGATCGGCCCCGGCGACGAGGTCGTGGTGTCGGAGATGGAGCACCACGCCAACCTCGTCCCGTGGCAGCAGCTCTGCCTGCGCACCGGGGCGACGCTGCGCTGGTTCGGCATCACCGACGACGGCCGCCTGGACCTCGGGGACCTGGACGACCTCGTGAACGAGCGCACGAAGATCGTCGCGCTGACGCACCAGTCGAACGTGCTCGGAACGGTCCCGCCGATCCAGCGGATCGCGGACCGCGCCCGCGCCGTCGGCGCGCTGGTCCTGCTGGACGCGGCGCAGTCGGTTCCGCACCAGCCGGTGGACGTCAGCACGCTCGGTGTCGACTTCCTGGCGTTCTCCGGCCACAAGATGCTCGGCCCGACCGGCATCGGCGTCCTGTGGGGGCGGACCGAGCTGCTCGAGGCGATGCCTCCGTTCATCACCGGCGGATCCATGATCGAGATCGTCCGCATGGACGGCAGCACGTTCATGCCGCCGCCGCAGCGGTTCGAGGCCGGCGTCCCGATGACCGCGCAGGCGATCGGGCTCGGCGCGGCCTGCGACTACCTCGCCGACCTGGGCATGGACCGCGTGCACGCCCACGAGGAGGCCCTCGTCGGGTACTCGCTGGAGCGGCTCACCGAGATCCCCGGCGTCCGGATCATCGGCCCCGGCACCACCGAGGCCCGCGGCGGCGCCGTGTCGTTCACCGTCGAGGACATCCACCCGCACGACGTCGGGCAGGTCCTCGACGACCTCGGCGTCGAGGTCCGCGTCGGCCACCACTGCGCGTGGCCGATCTGCCGCCGCTTCGGCATCCCGGCGACCACCCGCGCGACGTTCTACCTCTACAACACCCTCGCCGACGTGGACGCCCTCGCCGACGGGGTCAGGCAGGCCCAGAAGTTCTTCGGCACCACCTAGAGGAACAACGCTGGGCCCGCGCCCGGTTGTAGTGAGAAAGGCTTGGAAAGGACGACATGCAGCTGGAGGCGATGTACCAGGAGGTCATCCTGGACCATTACCGCAACCCCCTCCACAAAGGGCTGCGGGAGCCGTTCGATGGGGAGGCCCATCACGTCAACCCGACCTGCGGTGACGAGGTGACGCTGCGCGTCCACCTGAACGGCGAGGGCCAGGACGCCGCGGTCGCCGACGTCTCCTACGACGCCATGGGCTGCTCGATCAGCCAGGCCAGCGCCTCGGTGATGGCCGATCTGATCATCGGAAAGTCCGTCAAGGAGGCGATGGCCGTCGGGGAGGAGTTCCTGTCGCTGATGCAGTCGCGCGGCCAGGACGTCCAGCCCGACGAGGATCTCCTGGAGGACGCCATCGCCTTCGCCGGGGTCTCCAAGTACCCCGCCAGGATCAAATGCGCCCTGCTCGCCTGGATGGCGTGGAAGGACGCGACCGCCCGCGCACTCGGAGAGGCAACATGACCGACTCGCCCACCACCGGCCCGCCCGCCACCGGCTCGCCCGACACCGGCGCGTCAGCCACCGGAACCGTCCCCGAGGAAGAGATCCTTGAGGCCCTCAAGGACGTCGTCGACCCCGAGCTCGGCATCAACGTCGTCGATCTCGGCCTGGTGTACGGCGTCAACCTCGCCGACGAGGTCGCCACCCTCGACATGACGCTCACCAGCGCCGCCTGCCCGCTCACCGACGTGATCGAGGACCAGACGCACAGCGCGCTGGAGGGCCTGGCCAAGGACGTCAAGATCAACTGGGTCTGGCTTCCCCCGTGGGGCCCCGACAAGATCACCGACGACGGCCGCGACCAGCTCCGCGCCCTCGGCTTCAACATCTGACCCTGCCTGCAGAATCTCTCAGGCCAGCAGAACCTCTCAGGCCTGCAGGACGTTTCAGGCCTGGAGAACCGTCCAGTCGAAGAGGCCGCAGCTCCCCGGGGCGCGGCCTCTTCGCATGGGTCGCTCAGTTCCGCCCGGTGTGCTCCGCGCGCTCCCGGGGAGCGTCCGGCCCGGTTTCCTTGGGCTTGGCGGGCCAGAGAGTGTGGGTGATCGGCCACAGGGACCAGATCGCCAGGACGACGCCCAGGCGGCCGAGCCATGTGTAGAGGGCCTCGGTGCGGTCGGTGTCGCCGACGAGGACGATCATCGCGAGGAGGAGGCCGCAGGCGATGGCGGTGGCTATGGCGGCCTTGCCGAAATCGCGCCATTCGTAGCGGATGCGCGCCCAGCCGTACTTGGGCTTGCCCAGGGGCGGCGGGCCCCCGGCGAAGCGGTGCGCGAAGCGCTCGTCCGCCCAGCGGACCATGCTGTGGCCGAACGCGATCGAGTAGCCGATGTAGGCGGCCGCCAGGCCGTGGCCTGTACCGGCGGTGGCGCCGCCGTTCAGATCGATCGCCGTGGCGGCCAGCAGGACCAGGTCGACCAGCGGGACGCACAGCAGGAGCGCCGCGCCGGTCCGCCGCATCCGCAGCGGGTAGCGGGCCAGGAGACCGGCCCCGAGGACGACCCAGAAGCCGATCTCGCAGCCGATGATGATCGCGATGAGCACGTGGACTTCCCTTCTCGCCTGATTCCATGGTGAGTGCGCGCAGGCGGGAGATCGTCGTCCTGGGTGAGGTTTCGGGGGTCGTTCGAACGATGTAGGGCGACGTCCTCACGCGGGGGGACGAGGCATCGCGGCGGGGATGCTGAGATAGAGCGGTGGACAAGCTCCGGCATCTCACCACCAGGCAGGACGCGCTGATCGCCGCGGCGGCGCTGGCCGGCGGCCTGCTGATGGTCGCGGTGCACGGCTACACGCGGTGGTCGGGCGACTGGGACCCGTCGGCCTGGGTGCGGCTCGTACCGCTGCTCGGGCTGTGCGCGGCGATGCTGCTGAGGCGGACGGCGCCGCTCACGGGACTGGCCCTGGCGACGCCGTTCAACGTCGCCGACGTGGTGTTCGGCCCGAGCATCGCCACCGCGATGATCTACGGGGACGCGCTGTACGCGGCGAGCCTGTACGGGCGGCGGCGGACGGCGGAATGGCTGCTCGGGGCGACGCTCACGGCCTCGCTGGCGGTGGCGGCCGGCTTGATGATCGCGCTGGGCGAGGTCGCCGTCGGCGTGCTGGGCGGCTCGGTCGGCGGGGTGGTGTGGGTGGCGCCGGTGCTGACGGCGATGGCCGTCCGGGAGCACCGGTTCCGGGCGCAGGCGGAGCGGCAGCGCGCCGAGCAGGTGGCGCGGCTCGCCGAGATGGACCGGCTCGCCGCCGTGAACGCCGAGCGCGCCAGGATGGCGCGTGAGCTGCACGACGTGGTCGCCAACCATCTCAGCGCGGTGGCCCTGCACTCCACGGCCGTGCTGAAGGTGCGCGACCTGGACCGGGAAGGGATCGAGCGGTCCATGGAGGTCATCCGGGAGAACAGCGTGCGGGGGCTGGCCGAGATGCGCAGGATGATCGGGCTGCTGCGGGACGGGGACGGCGCGGACCCGGCGGCGCGGCCCCGGATGACGGAGCTGGAGCCGCTCGTCCGGCACACCTCGCGGTCGGACCTGTCGGCGGGGCTGGAGATCGCGGGGGAGCCGCCCGAGCTGCCCGCGGCGGTGGAGCTTGCCGCGTACCGGATCGTCCAGGAGTCGCTGACCAACGCGCTGAAGCACGCCGGGCCGGGCCGCGCCGAGGTCCGCGTCGAGTACACGCGGCGGCGCGTGGTGATCGACGTGCTGAGCCCGCTCGGGCGGGACGGGGCGCGGCTGCCGGGCACGGGCAGCGGGCTGGTCGGGATGCGCGAGCGCGCGGTCATGCTGGCCGGGGACTTCGACGCGGGACCGGACGGCGGCCGGTGGCGCGTGCACGCCGAGCTGCCCGTCGAGCAGCAGGCCGGGGAGCGTGCCTCGTGATCGATGTGCTGGTCGCCGACGATCAGGCGGCGGTGCGGGCGGGACTCGTGCTGATCCTCGGAGCCGCCCCGGACGTCCGGGTGGTCGGTGAGGCCGCGGACGGGGCGGAGGCGGTGGAGATGGCCCGCGAGCTGCGCCCGGACGTGGTGCTCATGGACGTCCGCATGCCCCGGCTGGACGGCATCGCGGCGACGCGGGAGATCGCGGGCCTCACCGACGTGCTGGTGCTGACGACGTTCGACATGGACGAGTACGTGTTCGGGGCGCTGCGGGCGGGCGCCGCGGGGTTCCTGCTCAAGGACGTCGACGCCGACCGGCTGGTGGAGGCGGTGCGGACCGTGGCGGCGGGGGAGGGGATCATCGCGCCGAAGGTCACCCGGCGGCTGATCGGGGCGTTCTCGTCCACCCCGGCCGCCCCGGCGGAGCCGCCGGGGCTGGCCGACCTGACGCCGCGGGAGCGCGAGGTGTTCGGGTGCCTCGGCGAGGGACTGTCCAACGGCCAGATCGCGGCCCGTCTCGACATGGCCGAGACGACCACCAAGACGCACGTCAGCCGCATTCTGGGGAAGCTCGGGCTCGCCAGCCGCGTCCAGGCGGCCATCCTCGCCCAGGAAACGGCCGGAACCGGGCTTTCGGCGCCCGCCGCGCCCGAAAGGCCGACCGGGGCGGGCTGACGCCGCAGGAACGATCTCAGCGCGACAGGCCGCGGATGAGGTCGGCGACCCGGACGATGCCCAGGCAGCGGCCCACCTCGTCCACCACGACCAGGTCGTCGTACACGCGCTCGTCCTCCCGCCCGGCGGCCCGCAGCGCGGCGACGGCCGGGACGGTGCGCGGCACCGGGCGCGGCGGGTCGGCGAGCCGCACCGCGGGCCTGCGAGCGTGCAGGGCGTGCCCATAGGCACCGGACAGCCTCAGCAGGAAACGCGTCCGGTCCACCGCGCACCGGGGCCGCTGCCGCTCGTCGACGAGGACGATGCTGGTGATGCCGGCCTCCGCGTTCAGCGCGTCGAGCACCTCCCCGGCGGTCGCCGTGTGCGGCATCGTCACGGCCGGGAGCGTGAACTCCGAAACCCGCGGCCCCAGGCCGGCGTCGGCCCGCGCGGGTTCCTCCCGGGCCGCGACCGGGATGGTGACCGGCATCCCCGGCCGCCATCCGGGCGGTGCCAGGACGGGCCCCTGGACGAGCCGCACACCGGCGTCGCGCATGTGCAGGACCTGCTCGCGGGTCGCCATCTGCGGCGCCAGGACGTGCGTCTCCAGGCGGTGCGCCAGCTCGACGAGCCCCGCCACCAGCGCCGCGCGGCGGGGCTCGGACCCCGATCGGCGGACCAGCTCCGGGTCGAGCTTCAGCAGGTAGGACGCGCCGTCCGCGAGCAGGTCCAGCGGCGCGTGCGCGGCGCCGAGGCCGGCGAGCCCGACGAGGTAGCCGGTGTGGCGGAGCCGCGCCAGCGCGGTGCTGACGGGCGGGCGCAGCGCGGGCGGGAAGCCGCCGGCGACGCAGAGGATGATCTCCTGCGGGCGCCTCCCCGTCTCGCAGAGGCCGTGGTGCAGTTCGGCGAGCAGGTCGTCCCCGCCGGAGAGCGTCTCGGCGCGCAGGCCGATCTGCAGCGGCAGCGGGGTGCCGAGACCGGCGGCGGCGCGGGCCGCCTCCACGGCGCGGCGCACGTCCTCCGAGGCCGGATCGAACCGCATCGGCGCGGACCCGGCAGCCGGCGCCGCGTGCGCCTCCACGGCGACGACGGTGCCGCTGCCGAGATCGACGACGGGCTGGAACACCGCCCGGGCCGGCAGGAGGGCGTCTGGGACTTCGACGGCTGGCACAACCGCATCATGCCGTCCGCCGGGCCGCGGAACCGGATTCGTCAGAAGAAGTTAACCCACAGTTCGCGCAGGTCAGAGGCCGCGGCCGGCGAGCGCGGACAGGAGGTAGGTCACGCCCGCGACGGCGGCGAGCCACGCGTAGGCGGTGATGTCGGCGCCGCGCAGCGACTGCACGATCAGCGCGCCGACCACCGCCACGGTCAGCACGTCGCCGGTCATCGCGGCGGCCCGCAGGTGCGCGCGGGCCCGGGTGCCGGACCCGAAGCCCTCGCTGACCGGCAGCGCCGGCTCGTTGCGCCGGTACGCCAGGTACGCCGCGTAGCCGGCCAGCGCGGCGAGCGCGACCAGGGCCGTCCCGGACCGCCCGTCGGCGGCGAGTACGACCCCGACCACCAGCCCGGCGCTCAGGACGAGCCCGGGTACGGCCCACCGGCCGAGGCTGCGGCGTTCGGGAGCGATCCACATGGTCCTCATCCTTCCCGATCCGAGGTCGAGGCGGGCCGTCAACGCGCCGGGGCCTGTATCTTCTCGCTCCGTGGCGCAATTTCGGATGAACGGCTCGAAGATGCTCGCCGTCGACCTCGGCGGCGAGACGATCAGGGCGCTGAACGGGTCCATGGTCGCCTACGAGGGCCAGATGGCGTTCAAACGCCAGGGCATGACGGGCGGCGAGGGACTGCGCGGCGCCCTCAAACGCAGGATCGCCGGTGAGGGCATGACCCTCATGGAGATCACGGGGCAGGGAACGGTCTACCTGGCGAGCGAGGCGACGGAGGTCACGCTCGTCCAGCTCACCGGCGACACGCTGTTCGTGGAGTCGGAGAGCCTCCTGGCCCTCGACGGGAATCTGCAGACGGGCGTCCAGTTCGTCGGCATGCGGGGAATGGGGACCGGCCAGGGCCTCGCCACGACGAAGGTCGACGGGCACGGGACGGTCGCCGTCCTGTCCGAGGGGCCGGCGATCGCGCTGGAGGTGTCGCCCCAGTCGCCGCTGTGCGTCGACCCCCACGCCTATGTCTGCCACCACGGCCAGCTCCAGCAGGACGTGGTCAGCGACGTCAACTGGCGCACGGTGCTCGGCCAGGGATCGGGGGAGAGCGTGCAGTTCCGGTACTCGGGACACGGGCTGGTCTACATCCAGCCGGCCGAACGCGGCGGAATTCTGGAGATCTGATGCCCGGCTACCAAATGATCAACCCCAAGATGCTCCAGGTGCCGATCGGACCGGGGCAGGAGGTCTACAGCAAGCGCGGCGCGATGCTCGGCTACACCGGCCCGGTGGCGTTCGCCCCGACGGCCACCGCCGGGCAGGGCGTCGGCGGCACGATCGGACGCGCCGTCGCCGGGGAGCGCAGCGCGATGATGCACGTGACCGGCCAGGGCAGCGTCCTTTTCGGCCACGGCGGCCTCGAGGTCGCCGTCGTCGACCTGAACGGCGGCGACACGCTCTACGCCGAGGCCGACCGGCTGCTCGTCCACGACGCGTCCCTCCAGGTGGGGACGATGTTCATGGGCGAACAGGGCGGCGTCCGCGGCATGGTCCGCGGCGCGGTCACCGGGCAGGGGCTCTTCACCACCACGCTCATGGGGAACGGGTCGTGCGCGCTTCTGTCGCACGGCGGCGTGATGGAGATGCCGATCACCCCGCAGCGTCCGGTCCACGTCGACCCGCAGGCGTACGTCGCGCATCGCGGCCAGGTGGAGAACAAGCTCACCACGGCGGTGGGCCTGCGCGAGATGGTGGGCCGCGGCTCCGGCGAGGGATTCCAGCTCCAGCTGAGCGGCACGGGCGTCGTCTACGTCCAGGCCAGCGAAAGGAAGATCTGACACGTGAGCACGTTCGGCACGCAGACCTGGAACGCCGGGACGCTCCCGACCAACGACAACGTCAACCCCTACGCCTTCAGCGTGGACCTCAACGGGCAGTGGTTCGCGCAGAAGGGCAAGATGATCGCCTACTACGGGCAGATCAGGTTCGAGGCTCTGTCGGCGGGGCCGCTGGACGCCCTCGTCGCGCAGACCTTCAACTCCCCGCTCTACGCGCAGGACTGGATCGTCGCGCAGGGGCAGGGCAAGCTCCTCCTCGCCGACCGCGGGTTCGACGTCAACTCCTTCGACCTGGAGGACGGCAACCTCACCGTCCGGGCCGGGAACCTCCTGGCGTTCGAGCCGGGCCTGGAGCTCAAGCAGTCGATCATCCCGGGGTTCCTGACCCTGATCGGCACGGGACGGTTCGTGGCCGCCTCCAACGGCCCCGTCCACTTCGTCGAGCCGCCGATCAGGGTCGACCCGCAGGCGCTGCTCGGCTGGGCCGACGCCCCGTCCCCCTGCCACCACTACGACCACTCCTACATGCGCGGGGCGTTCGGCGCCGCCCGCGCGGTGTTCGGCATCGGCGGATCCTCCGGTGAGGAGCACCAGTTCGACTTCACCGGCACGGGCACCGTGCTGATGCAGTCGTCGGAGGTCGTGATGCGCGAGGACGTCCTGCTGCGCGACCTCGAAGGGCAGATCGGGCTGGTCGGCACCTCCGGGCTCCAGCGGCTCCAGCAGACGATCAACCAGCGCCTCGCCGCCGAACGCCAGGGCTGAACCGGGGGCGCCCGGTCGCTCCCGCACGGGTCACTCCGCACGGGTCACTCCGCACGGGTCGCTCCCGCACGGGTCACTCGGGCGCGGGCTTCATCACGGCGAACGGCACGCCGAACGGGTCGCGCACGGTGGCGATCCGCCCGTACGGGGTGTCGGCCGGCTCGGAGTCGACCGTGCCGCCGCCGTCCCGCACGGCCCGGACCGCCGCGTCGGCGTCGTCGGCCGCGAAGCACGTGTTCCAGGCCGGGACCCGGGCGTCGCCGCCGCCGAGGACGACCCCGGGCCCGCCCTCGACACCGCCGACGTAGCGGCCGTCGGGGCGGCGCAGGACGGTGTAGTCCATCTCGCCCGGTATCGGCTCCAGCTCGTAGCCGAACACCGCCTTGTAGAAGTCGCAGGCGGCTTTCGAGTCGGGTGCGGTCAGGTCGTTCCACACGAACGAGCCCGGCTCGTTGACGATCCGGGAGCCGGGGTGGCTGCGGCCCTCCCACAGGCCGAACTGCCCGCCCTGCGGGTCCCTGAGGATCGCCATGCGGCCGAGGTCCATCACGTCCATGGCCGGGACGACGACCTCCGCGCCCGCGTCGGCGGCGCGCTTGAGGACGCCGTCGCAGTCGTCGGCGGCGAAGTAGACGTCCCACCAGTACACGTCGGGCTGGTCCTCCGGGTTCTGCATCATCCCGGCGATGGGCTCCCCGCGCAGGAGGCACTGGTTGTAGTGCCCCGCCTCGGGTCCCGCGTCCTGGAACTCCCAGCCGAGGAGCGTCCCGTAGAAGTCCTTGGCGCGGTCGAGGTCGGGGACGCCGATGTCGAGCCAGCTGGGCGTGCCTTCGGGCGGGTTGTTCGTGACCTTGGTCATCTCGCTCACTCCTTCGTGCCTCCCGCGCGCCGCCACCATTCCCATCCTGGCCACCGGCTCGGCGTTCACACATCCGTCCCGTCCGGATCGGCATGGGTCCGGCCGGTGGGGCGGGGCCCCGCCCGCCGTCCCGTACACTGGACGGATGGTTCCGCTCCCGAACTGACAGTGCGCCCCGCGCGCCCCGGTCCCACGGTGACCGCGTGGCGCGCTTCTTCGTGCCTGTCCACCGAGCCGTCCGTCAGGGGAGCCCTGTCACTGTGATCATCGCCAAGGACATCGAGCTGCGCGCCGGGCCCCGGCTGCTGATCGAGACCGCCACGTTCCGGGTCAACCCCGGCGACCGGGTGGGCTTCGTCGGCCGCAACGGCGCGGGCAAGACCACCCTCACCAAGGTGCTGGCCGGGGAGGCGCAGCCCGCGCAGGGCGCCGTGACGTCCTCCGGCACCATCGGCTACCTGCCGCAGGACCCCCGCGACGTCGACCTGACGGAGCTGGCCCGCGACCGCATCCTGTCCGCCCGCGGGCTGGACGAGGTCATCCGCGAGCTGCGCGCCGCCGAGGACGCGATGGCGGACGCGACCGTCGCCGACCGCGACAAGGCCCTCCGCCGGTACGGCCGGCTGGAGGAGCGCCTGCACGTGCTCGGCGGCTACTCCGCCGAGGCCGAGGCCGCCTCGATCGCCTCCAGCCTCGGCCTGCCCGACCGGGTGATGACCCAGTCCCTGGGGACGCTGTCGGGCGGCCAGCGGCGCCGCGTGGAGCTCGCGCGCATCCTGTTCTCCGGCGCCGACAACCTGCTGCTGGACGAGCCGACCAACCACCTGGACGCCGACTCGATCGTGTGGCTCCGCGACTTCCTGAAGGCCCACCAGGGCGGGCTCGTCGTGATCAGCCACGACGTCGAGCTGCTGGGCGCCGTCGTCAACCGGGTGTTCCACCTGGACGCCAACCGCAGCGTGGTCGACATCTACAACGTCGGCTGGAAGAAGTACCTGGAGCAGCGGGAGACCGACGAGCGGCGCCGCAAGCGCGAGACGGCCAACGCGCAGCGGCAGGCGTCCGCGCTGGTGTCGCAGGCCGACAAGATGCGCGCCAAGGCCACCAAGGCCAAGGCAGCGCAGCAGATGGACCGGCGCGCGCGGAGCCTGCTGGCGGGCGTCGAGGGCGAGCGGCGGGCCGACAAGGTCGCCAAGATCCGCTTCCCGGATCCGGCACCGTGCGGCAAAACCCCCCTTACCGCCGAAGGTTTGTCGAAATCGTACGGATCTTTGGAGATTTTCACCGACGTGGACCTCGCGGTCGACCGGGGCAGCCGCGTCGTCATCCTGGGGCTGAACGGAGCGGGCAAGACGACCCTGCTGCGCCTGCTGGCGGGCGTCGACGAGGCCGACACCGGGTCGGTGGTGCCCGGTCACGGCCTGCGGGTCGGCTACTACGCCCAGGAGCACGAGACCCTGGACGTCGACCGGTCCGTGCTGGAGAACATGCAGTCGGCCGCGCCCGGCATGGCGCCCGTCGAGGTCCGCAAGATCCTCGGCTCGTTCCTGTTCTCCGGCGACGACGTCGACAAGCCCGCGGGGGTCCTGTCCGGCGGCGAGAAGACCCGGCTGGCGCTGGCGATGCTGGTGGTCTCCAGCGCGAACGTCCTGCTGCTCGACGAGCCCACCAACAACCTCGACCCGGCGAGCCGCGAGGAGATCCTCGGGGCGCTGCGGACGTTCGCCGGGGCGATCGTCCTGGTGACCCACGACGAGGGCGCCGTCGACGCGCTCGCGCCGGAAAGGGTGATTTTGCTGCCGGATGGTGTGGAAGACATCTGGAGTGACGAGTTTGCCGATCTGGTGGCGCTCGCGTGACCTGCGAGGTGACTTCCGCAGATCTTTTCTGGCCGAGTGGGTAGCCGAACAGCTGGGAATGACTGATCATGGCGGGGGATAACGCAGCGGTCACCACATCACTACGGGAGGTACTCGTGGCCGAGACCCTTAAGAAGGGCACCCGCGTGACCGGTGCCGAGCGCGACAAGCTGGCGGCGGACCTGAAGAAGAGGTACGACTCCGGCGAGAGCATCCGCGCCCTGGCAGCCGCCACCGGCCGCTCCTACGGTTTCATCCACCGGATTCTGACCGAGTCCGGCGTCAACCTGCGCGGTCGCGGCGGCGCGACCCGGGGCAAGAAGTCCTGAACGGACACCGGCCCCCGGATGAGCGCACCGCCTGAACCGGCGCCGCGACCGGCCGAGTAAGTTCGGTCGCGGCGGCGGGACAGGTGCCGGGCCCTGGCCCCGTGGACGGCGGGGCAGGGCCCGTCGTGCTCATCGAGAGGGAGGCCTGATGGCGGAATCGAATACGGACGGGCGGCCGGAAACGGCCACGGACCGGGCGGCGCACGGCGCGGCTCCGGGCGCGGCTCCCGACGGGGCGGCCCTCCGGGAGGCGGGCCTGCGGCTCGACGTGGACGGCGCCGTGGCGACCGTGACGCTGAACCGGCCCGAGCGCCGCAACGCCATGACGTTCGCCACCTGGCGCGGTCTCGCCGCGATCGGGCGGTCCCTGCCCGCTGACGTCCGCGTGGTCGTCCTGCGCGGCGAGGGGCCGAGCTTCTCGGCGGGCATCGACCTCGGCATGTTCTCCGGCGAGGGCGACGGATTCACCGACGGGTCCGACGCCGAGGGCAGCGACCGGTTCATCGCGGAGCTGCAGGAGGGCTACACCTGGCTGCGGCGACCCGAGATCGTCACCGTCGCGGCCGTGCACGGCCACGCCATCGGCGCGGGCTTCCAGCTCGCCCTGGCCTGCGACATCCGCGTGGCCGCCGACGACGCCGAGTTCTGCATGAAGGAGCCCGCGCTCGGCCTCGTCCCCGACCTGACCGGCACCAAGCCGCTCGTCGAGATCGCCGGCATCGGGCGCGCCCTCGAACTGTGCCTGACCGCCCGCACCGTGCTCGCCGACGAGGCCGCCCGGATCGGGCTCGCCGAGATCGTCGTCCCGCGCGACGGGCTGGACGGCGCCGTCCGCGACCTCGTCACCGCGCTGCTCGCGGTCAACCCCGGCGCGGCCGTCGCGACCAAGCGGCTGCTGTGGCAGGCCCCCGGCAACACCCTCGAAGAGCAGAGCGCCGCCGAACGCCGCGAGCAGATCGGCCGGCTGCGGGAGATGTTCGGACGCTGACCCGGACGGGGGCGGGCCCGGCTTCACGGGGTGGCCGGCCCCAGCCCGCGCGCCTGGTTACGCCAGGAGCGGACGCGGGAAGGGGGCCCGCCGGCGGTGCGTTGTCCCCGCCGGATACTGAAATGCTTACTTGATTACGTTCATGCGCGGCGCCGCTCCCCTCCGGCCGCGCAGCGGACCTCGGAGGCGCTTGTGGGAATGCCGAGCAACGGCTGGCAGGTGCTGGCCTCGTTCCGCAAGGACGACTCCGTCACCCGGCAGAAGCTCAAGCCCGGCACGATCGGGCGGATCGCGGGCTACGCGCGTCCCTACGTCCGCGAGCTGGCGCTGTTCCTCGCCCTGAACTCGCTGGCCGCGCTGATCGTCGTCGCCAACCCGCTGCTGCTCAAGGCGATCATCGACAGCGGGATCATTCCGGGCCGGCAGAGCGTGGTCGTCTGGCTCGCCCTCGCCGTCGCCGGGCTCGCGCTGGTGGAGGCCGTGCTCGGCCTCGCGCAGCGGTGGTACTCGGCGCGCGTCGGTGAGGGCCTCATCTACGACCTGCGCAGCGAGGTCTTCGCGCACGTCCAGCGGCAGCCGGTCGCGTTCTTCATGCGGGCGCAGACGGGTTCGCTCGTCAGCCGGCTCAACAACGACGTCATCGGCGCGCAGCGCGCCCTCACCACCACGCTGTCTTCGGTGGTGTCCAACGTGATCAGCCTGGTCCTGGTGCTGGTCACCATGATGATCCTGTCGTGGCAGGTCACGCTGATCGCGCTGCTGCTGCTCCCGATCTTCATCCTGCCGGCCAAGTGGGTCGGCAAGCGCCTGCAGCGCGTCAGCCGCGAGCAGATGGTGCTGGACGCCGAGATGGGCTCGCTGATGACCGAGCGGTTCAACGTCGCGGGCGCGATGCTGGCCAAGCTCTACGGGCGCCCTTCCGAGGAGGAGGAGAACTTCTCCGGGCGCGCCGCGCGGGTCCGCGACGTCGGCGTCATCGCGGCCATGTACGGGCGGATCTTCTTCACCGCGCTGACGCTGGTCGCGGCCCTGGCGACGGCCATGGTCTACGGCGTCGCCGGCTCCCTGGTCGTGAACGGCGCCTTCGAGCTCGGCACGCTCGTCGCGCTCGCCACCCTGCTGACCCGGATGTACGGTCCGCTGACCGCACTGTCCAACGTCCACGTGGACGTCATGACGGCGCTCGTGAGCTTCGACCGCGTGTTCGAGGTGCTCGACCTCAAGCCGCTGATCCGCGACCGCGACGGCGCCCGCACGCTCGACGAGGCGCGCGAGGACGCCGAGGACGACGAGCGCCCGGCGGCGCCCTACCTGTCCAAGGGCCCGTCCAACGGCCCGTCCAAGGGCTTGTCGAAGGGCTTGCCGAAGGGCTTGCCGAAGGGCCTGTCGAAGGACCGGGGCGCCCCGGCGGTCGAGTTCGACCACGTCCGGTTCGCCTACCCGTCCGCGGAGGAGGTGTCGCTGGCCTCGCTGGAGTCGATCGCGCGCACCGACACCGCCCCCGGGCGCGAGGTCCTGCACGACATCGACTTCACCGCGGCGCCGGGACGGCTCGTCGCGCTCGTCGGGCCGTCCGGCGCGGGCAAGTCGACGATCACGCACCTGGTGTCGCGGCTGTACGACGTCACCGACGGGGCGGTGCGGATCGGCGGCGCCGACGTCCGCGACGTGACCCTCGAATCGCTGCGCGCCGAGATCGGCGTGGTCAGCCAGGACGCGCACCTGTTCCACGACACGATCCGCGAGAACCTGCGCTACGCCCGCCCGGACGCCTCCGACGAGGAGATCACGACGGCGCTGGGGGCGGCGCGGATCGGCGACCTCGTCGCCGCCATGCCCGAAGGCCTCGACACGGTCGTCGGCGACCGCGGCTACCGGCTGTCGGGCGGGGAGAAGCAGCGGCTGGCGATCGCCCGGCTGCTGCTCAAGGCCCCGTCCGTGGTGGTGCTGGACGAGGCGACCGCGCACCTGGACTCCGAGTCCGAGGCGGCGGTCCAGCGGGCGCTGCGCACGGCGCTGGCCGGGCGGACGTCCCTGGTGATCGCGCACCGGCTGTCGACGATCCGGGAGGCCGACCAGATCCTGGTGATCGACGACGGCCGGATCGCCGAGCGCGGGCGCCACGAGGAGCTGCTGCTCCAGGGCGGCCTGTACGCCGAGCTGTACCGCACGCAGTTCGCGCACCAGCGCGACGGGGAGCGCCAGACCGAGCCGCTCGGCGCGGACTAGCGGCCCCCGGCCGTCCCGGCGCGGCCCGGGGTTCAGGCGTCGGAGCCGGTGCGGTAGCCGAGCCGCCGCAGCTCGGTCCCGGCGACCTTCTCGACCTGCGCGGCCTGCCGCGGTGTGAGGCGGTCCCGCCACGACCCGACCCCGTGGTCGCCGGCGTCCGGCGCCCCGACGCGGACCAGGCCCGACGTGGACGTCCCGGCCAGCGGCGCGTCCAGGTACTGCGACAGCTCCGCGCCCACGTGGCGCGGCCTGGCCACCAGCTCCTCGTAACGCACGGTGAACAGCTGGTCCTCCGGGACCTGCCGGCGCAGCTTCGCGCTGAGCCGCACCGAGCCCCGCCACCTCAGCGCGCACTTGACCGCCACCGCGGCGCGCGGCCACCGGTTGCGCTCGGTGTGGTCCTCGACTCCGAAGAACGGGTTGGGGAACACGGTGTCCAGGTTGGCGAGGCCGGGCTTGAACCAGGCCAGGCAGCGCTCGTCGTCCAGCATGTCGGCGACCACGTCGCGGCCGTCCCGGATCACCTGGACGAGCTGCGCGTCGGGGAAGGCGTCCAGGAGGACGTCGGTGCTGTAGATCAGGTCGGGGGAGGCGTCGGCGAACCGGGCGAGCCCGCGCGGCTCCACGCACGGCTCCAGAGGGTCCCCGCCCTGGGCGGGGCCTCCGGGGGCGGCGGGCGGCCGCGGCGGCAGCCCGGCCAGCTCGCGGCATTCGTCCGGACACTGCGCGCAGGCGCGGGCGGAGACCAGCCACGCCTCGGCGTAGGCGTCCCGGAGCACCCGCGCCGCCCCCTGGCCGCGCTCGGTCGCGATCGACGGCTGCCGGGCGAACGCGTAGGTGACGCGCAGCACGCCGGGACGGCCCGTGGTCAGATGGAAGCCGGGGGAGCGCTTGACCGCACGCGCGAGCGACTCCGCACCGGAGTGGGGTGCGCCCAGGATGAACACGGGGCGGCGGACCTTGGTGCCGTTGATCACCAGGATGTGCGGCGTCGACCTCATACGAGGCCAAGTTTGTCACCTTTTGGCGGCTGGTCGGTCCGTGACGCTCTGTAAGGGGCGACCGATATCCATCCGTTAGGCGCGCGTCCGCCCGCAAGAGGAGGGGCGAACCGTCCGCGCGGCTGACGCGGGCCGCGCCTCCCCGCGCCTACCATGAGGAAGATGGACGCTCCCCTGACGCTCGCCGAGCTTCTGCCGAAGGCGGACGCGATCACGGTCCTGACCGGCGCCGGGATCTCCACCGACAGCGGCATTCCCGACTTCCGCGGCCCCGAGGGCGTCTGGACGAAGGACCCGGCGGCGGAGGCGATGTCCACGATCGGCACCTACCTCGCCGACCCGGACGTGCGGCGCCGCGCCTGGCGGTCCCGGCGCGACAACCCGCTGTGGGACGCCGAGCCCAACGCCGCGCACGCCGCCCTCGCCGAGCTGGAGCGGGCCGGGCGGCTCCGCGCCCTGATCACCCAGAACATCGACGGCCTGCACCAGCGCGCCGGATCGGGCGCCGGGACGGTCATCGAGATCCACGGCAGCATGCGGGACGCGGTCTGCCTGTCCTGCGACCTGCGCACGCCCATGACCGAGATCCTCAAGCGGGTCGACGCCGGCGAGGAGGACCCGTCCTGCGTGGAATGCGGAGGCATCCAGAAGTCCGCGACGATCTCCTTCGGCCAGGCGCTGGACCAGGACGTCCTGGACGCGGCGGTCACCGCGTCCCGCTCCTGCGACCTGTTCATCGCCGTCGGGACGTCGCTGACCGTCCAGCCCGCCGCCGGCCTGTGCCTGGAGGCGGTCGACCACGGCGCCCGCCTGGTGATCATCAACGCGGAGGAGACACCGTACGATGGGCTGGCCGACGCGGTGCTGCGCCGGCCGATCGGCGAGACGCTGCCGCGCCTCGCCGCAATCGCGCTCGGTACCGGGCGATGATCTGTTGGCGGGTCGTGACCGTGCGCCTCTTCCACTGGCGTTCGGATCCTGACAAGCTCTATCCGTTGCGGTGCGAGGAGGGATCGGGTTGAAGAGCGGGGGCGCTCGCGCGGAGGCGGTCGAAGGATCCGCCGACGCGCCCGCCGTCGGCATCCCCGACGGACCGCCTCAAACGCGACAAAGCCGCAGGTACGGGCGATTGCGGCCCGGGGACCGGGTCGCGGTCATCGCCCCCAGCGGCCCCGCCGACCCCGCCCGGCTGGAGGCCGGCTGTGCCGTCCTCCGTGACATGGGCCTTGACGCGGTGGTCGGGAAGCACGCCCTCGACCGAGTCAACCTCGGCCCGCCGGGCCCCGTCCGCGACGACTGGCACCGGCTCGCCGGAAGCGACGCCGACCGGGCCGCCGACCTCCAGGCCGCCTGGTGCGACCCCCGCGTCCGCGCGGTCGTCTGTGCGCGGGGCGGCTACGGCGCCACCCGCGTCCTGGACCATCTCGACTGGGACGCCCTGCACGACGCGGCGGAGGCGTCCGCCGCGTCCGGCCGCGGCCCGAAGATCCTGCACGGATCCAGCGACATCACGGCCCTGCACGCCGCTTTTGGAACGCGCCTGGGCGTCACCACGTCCTTCGGTCCCATGCCCGCCGGCGTGATCGCCGATCTCGGCCCCGCACCGGCGGGGGAGGAAGGGGCGGAGGGCGGGTCGGACGGCGGGTCCCCTGCCTGCCGGCAGGCCACGCTCGACGGACTCCGCGCCGCGCTGTTCGGCGGCGCCGTGGCCCTTCCCGGCACGCACGCGCTGCGGCCGGGCCGCGCGGAGGGCCCGCTCGCCGGCGGTACCCTGTCGCTCCTCACGGCCCTCCTCGGCACCCCGTACGCGCCGCCGCCCGCCGCGGGCCACATCGTCTTCCTGGAGGACGTGACCGAGGCGCCGTACCGGATCGACCGCATGCTCCTCCAACTGGCCCAGTCCGGCTGGCTCGACGGCGCGGCCGGGATCGCGCTCGGCTCCTGGCGGGACTGCGGCGACCCCGCCGAACTCGACTCGGTGTTCGCCGCGCGGCTCGGGCCGCTCGGCGTCCCGGTCCTCGCGGGCGTGCCCGCCGGGCACGGCCCGCACCAGCGCACGCTGGAACTCGGCGCCCACGCCGTCCTCGACACGACCGCCCTGCACGACAGGACGGGCACAGCCGCTCCCGACCCGGCGGCCGCGCTCACCCTCAAAGCACCGGGAGGTGCGCGATGAGCGGCCGCCACGCCCGTCCCGACCCCTGGGACGACGGGACCCTCGACTCCCTGCTGTCGCTGGTGGCCGAGAGCCTCGGCTACTCCTGCCACCGCGCGCCCGGCGAGATCGTGCTGCTGGAGGGCCCCACGCGGCTGCCGGTGAGCATGCGCGACCTGCGGCAGCTCGCCCGGCTGGTGCCGCGCGACGACTGGCCCGCGCTGGTCTCCGACCACGTCACCACGATCGTCACCGCGATGGAGGAGCCGCTCGACCTCAGCGACTTCGACCTCGCCCAGCACCTGCTGCGCACCCGCATCTACCCCGCCGAGGCCGACAACGGCGTCCTGGCCGCCCGGCCGTTCGCGCCCGGCCTCATCGAGGTCGTGGTCGTCGACACGCCCACCTCGGTCCGGACGGTCAGCACCGAGGACATGAACGGGTGGCCGGTGTCCGGCGACGCGCTGTTCATGCTCGGCCGCGCCAACGTCCGCGGCGACGGCTCGCTCCAGGTGGACGAGCAGGACCTCGGCGGCGTGCGCGTCTCCGTCCTGCACGGCTGGACGTTCTACGCCGTGACCCACCTGGCGTGGCTGGAGGAGTATCTGCCGATCGGCCCGTACGGCGCGCTGGTCATCGCCCCCAACCGCAGCCTCATCGTCGCCCACCCCCTCCGCATCAACGAGGGCTGCCCGAGGGCCCGCTACCGCGCCGCCGTGGCCGCGGCCAACGAGCTCCAGGCCCAGGCCCACCGCGCCTACGAAGAGGGCCCGGGGTCGCTCACCCCGCACCTGTACTGGTGGCGCGGCGGTGAGCTGACCTACCTCGAAACCCGCTACGAGGGCGACTCCCTCGTCCTGCCGGAGGAGTTCTCCTCCGTCCTCGCGACCCTCGCCGCCGAGCACTGAGCGAGAGCACGGCGGGTCAGGTGCGGGGGGTCAGGTACCGGCGGGTCAGGCCCGTGCGGGTTCGCCTTCGGGTTCCGGGGCCGGCTCGGGGTCCCGGCGCTTGATCGTCAGCGCGGGCAGGAAGACGTGCGTCAGCGGCCCGATCGCGACCGCGTAGAGGATCGTCCCGACGCCGACGGTCCCGCCGAGCAGCCAGCCGACGGCCAGGACGGCCAGCTCGATCGCCGTCCGGACCACGCGGATGGAGTGGCCCCGCGCCGCGATCCCGGTCATCAGGCCGTCCCGCGGCCCCGGACCGAGCCCGGCGCCGATGTAGCAGCCGGTCGCGAAACCGCCCACCAGGACGGCCGTGACCAGGTACGCCCAGCGCATGCCGAGCGCGTCCGGGGCGGGCAGCAGCCAGAGGAACAGGTCGGCGAAGACGCCGACGAGGATGACGTTGCTGATCGTGCCGATCCCGGGACGCTGCCGGAGCGGGATCCACGCGAGCATCACCAGCGCGCCGGCGATGATGATCCAGGCGCCGATCGACAGGCCGACACGGCGGGACAGGCCCTCGTGGAAGACGTCCCAGGGGTCGTTGCCGAGACCCGACGACACCTGCAGGGCGATCCCGAGCCCGTAGAAGGCCAATCCGGCGTACAGCTGGATCAGACGGCGTGCCATCAAGGCCATTGGTTGCTCCTCCACCCACGATTGGCCATCCTCCGGAACACTCTGGCGGAAGTGGCCTGGTCTTTGTAGAGCCAATATGTGAAAGTGGCTTGTGTGAGCACCAGATATGTGAGCGGACCGCACCTGGCCCGGCTGCTGGGCGGCGTGTCGAGCGAGCGACCCGTCTACGCGGCGCTGGCCCGGTCGGTGCGCGGCCTCGTCCTGGACGGGCGGCTCGCGCTGCGGACCCGGCTGCCCGCCGAACGCGACCTGGCCGCCGCACTCGGCGTCAGCCGCACCACCGTCACCGCCGCCTACGACCGGCTCCGCGACGAGGGCTACGTCGAGAGCCGCCGGGGCGCCGGAAGCTGGACGGTGCTGCCCCCGGTGCGGATGTCGCCGGCCGAGCCGCGGGGCGCGGCGCCCGGCGGCCGCTTCGGCAGGGCGCACCCGGTCCCCGACGACGCGACGTTCATCGACCTCGGCTGCGCCACCCCCGGCGCGCCGTCGATCTTCGGCGAGGCCGTCGCCGCCGCCGTCGACGAGCTGCCCCGCTACAGCTCCGGCCCCGGCTACGAGCCCGCCGGGCTCGCGAGCCTGCGGCAGGTCATCGCGGACGGGTACGCGGCGCGCGGCGTCCCCACCCGTCCCGACCAGATCGTCGTCACCACCGGCGCGCAGCACGCGTTCACGCTGCTGTCAGAGACCCTGATCGAGGCCGGCGACGCCGTCGTGGTCGAGCGCCCCACCTACCCGCACGCGCTCGGGGCGCTGCGCCGCCGCGGCGCCCGGCTCGTCCCCGTCGGCGTCAACGAGGGCTGGGACGTCGAGCTCGCCGCGGGCGCCATGCGGCAGGCCGCCGCCCGGATGGCCTACACGATCCCCGACTTCCAGAACCCGACCGGGCAGCTGATGCCGGCCGCCGACCGGGCCGCGCTGGTCGACGCGGGCCGCCGCGCCGACGCGTTCCTGGTCACCGACGAGACCTTCGCCGATCTCGCCCACGACCCGCGGGCGCCGCGCGAGCCGCCGCTGGCCTCGTTCGACTCCGGCGGCCGGGTCGTCACGATCGGCTCGGCGTCCAAACTCATGTGGGGCGGCCTGCGGATCGGCTGGATCCGCACCACCGCGCCGCTGGCGCGCCGCCTCGTCCTGGCCCGCGAGCCGTTCGACATGGCCAGCCCGGTACTCGACCAGCTGATCGTCCGGGAGCTGCTGCTGCGGGTGGAGGAGGTCCGCGCCGAACGCGCGGAAAGCCTGCTGCGCGGCCGCGACGCGCTCGCCGGCGCGCTGCGCGAGCTCCTGCCCGGCTGGGAGTTCCGGCTGCCCGCCGGCGGGATGTCGCTGTGGGCGCGGATCGGCGCGCCCGTCGCGACACTCGTCGCCGAGGCGGCCGAGCGGCTCGGCGTCCGCGTCGTCGCCGGGCCGGTGTTCGGCGTGGACGGCGTGCTGGAGGACTACGTCCGGCTCCCGTACGTCCTGCCGCCGGACACCCTGCGCCTGGCCGTCGAGCGGCTGGCCCTCGCCTGCCGGGAGGTCGAGTCGGCGCCGGCGGCCCGGCCCCTCCCGGCGTACGTCTGAGACCGGCTAGGGGGCTCGCTGGATGTAGTCGACCAGGTGTTCGCGCTCGCTTTCGAGTTCGTCGATGGCGCTCTTGACCACGTCGCCGATGCTGACGATCCCGACGAGCGCCCCGTCCTCGACGACGGGCACGTGCCGGAACCGGTGCTCGGTCATGGCCTGGCGCAGGTCGTCCACCTTGTCGGCGGGACCGCAGCTGCGGACCTCGGCGGTCATGATGTCGGAGACGGGCCGGTCGAGCAGCGCGGCGCCGCGCTCGTGCAGCGACCGCACGACGTCGCGCTCGGACGCGATGCCCGCGATGGCCGCGCCGTCCGGCGAGACCACCACCGCCCCGATGTTGTGCTCCGCCAGGACGGCGAGCAGCTGGCGCACGGTGGCCTCGGGCCGCACCGTGGCCACCGCGTCTCCCTTCCTACGCAGGATGTCGCGAATCCGCATGCCTCACGCTCCGGTGCCGGTTCGGGACCCGTGGGGCGAAGGCCGCCGGGGGAGGGGGCCTGTCGCCGGGCTTTCCTGCAAAGGTCGCATGTTCCGGCCCCCGGGAAAACCCCGAGGCGGTAAACGAACCCCGCGCGGCGCCGGCTAAGGGGCGAGGAAGCGGGTCAGCGCGTCGAGGGCGGGGGTCAGCAGCCGGCCGGCCGGGGAGGCGTGGGCGAGGGCCGCCCGGGCGGCGTTGGCGCCGCAGGCGCCGTGCACACCGCCGCCGGGGTGGGCGGACGCGGACGCCAGGTACAGGCCCGCGACGGGGGTCTCGGCCCGGCCGAGGCCGGGGACGGGACGGAACACCAGCTGCTGGTGGATCATCGAGGTGCCGCCGTTGAGGGCGCCGTTCAGCAGGTTGGCGTTGCGCTCCTGGAACGCGGGCGGCGCGGTGACGCGGCGGCCCGTGACCCTGGAGCGGAAACCCGGGGCGAAGCGTTCCAGGACGTCCTCCATGCGCGCCGCCATGGCGGTCTGCTCGCGCTCGTCCCAGGCTCCGGTGATGCCGTCCGGGCCGGCGTCGCCCTTCACGCGGTGGGGCACGTGGGTGTACGCCCAGACCGACTCGGTGCCCGCGGGGGAGCGCGAGGGGTCGGCGGTCGTCATCTGCCCGAGCAGCGCGAACGGCTCGGACGGGACGCGGCCGGTGGCGAGCTGGGCGCTGTAGTCGCTCATCGCGTCCATGCCGGGGGAGAGGTGGACCGTTCCGGCCCGCGCCGCGCCGGGGGACGCCCAGGGGATCGGCCCTGACAGGGCCCAGTCGACCTTGAAGGTGGCGTGGTCCCAGTCGAAGCGCCGCATGTCCTCGCGCAGGGACCCGGGCAGGTCGTCCCACCCCACCAGGCCGCCGTAGAGGACGGGTGCCGACACGTCCGCCACGACGGCCCTGACGGCGCGCACCGGCTCGCCGGCCGCGGTGCGCACGCCCAGTGCCCGGCCGCCGCGGACGACGACCGACGCGACCGGGGTCGCGCAGCGGACGCGCCCGCCCCGGGACTCCAGCCGCCGCACGAGCGCCGCCGTCAGCTCGCCCGCGCCGCCCTCGGGCACCGGCCAGCCGTACCGCTGCCCGACCATGGCGAGGAGCCAGCCGAACACCGACCCGCCGGTCGTCTCGGGCAGCATGTCGGTGTGCAGCGCCGAGCCGGTGAGCAGCAGCGGCCCGCCCGGCCCGGTGAACTCCCGCTCGCCGAACGTGCGCGCGGGCGCCAGCAGGGAGCGCAGCACGCGGAGCCCGCCCGCGCGCCGCGCCGACACGGCCAGCGGGAGCGCGGCGCGGACGGGCGGGAACGGCGTGAGCAGGGCGCGCAGGACCTCCTCGCCCATCTCGTCCCACAGTCCGCACAGCCGCAGCCACGCCTCGCCGTCGCCCTTCCCGAGGGCCTCCAGGCCGCCCGCGGTCGCGTCCGGGTCGCGTTCGAGGACGGCGCAGCGTCCGTCCGGCAGCGGGTGCGCGAGGACGGCGGGCGCGTGCCGCCAGCGCAGCCCGTGCCGTTCGAGGCCGAGGGCGCGCATGGCGGGGGAGGCGACGCCGAGCGGGTAGAACGCGCTGCACGTGTCGCTGACGTAGCCGGGATGGACGCCGCGGTCGCTGCGCACCGCCCCGCCCGGCTCGGGCTGCGCTTCGAGGACCTCCACGTCCCAGCCGGCGTCGGCCAGCATGTTGGCGGCGACGAGCCCGTTGGGCCCGGCGCCGACGACCACGGCGTCCGCCATGCGATCCCGCCTTCCCGGGGTGAATGATCACCCTACGGGTACCCGGGCCGGCGGGGTTCAGCCCACGTCGAGGGGAGCCCGGCGCGGGGCGCGCGGCCCGGTGGCGTCGAGCGGGCCGCTCCGCGCGCCGGTCATGTGCTCGGTGATCCAGCCGGCGACCTCGTCCGGATGGCTGCGCGGCACCCAGTGGCCGGCCTTGACGGGCCGGATCGACAGGTTCGGGACGCGGGCGGCGAGCCCGCCCACCAGATGCGGCGACACGAACAGGTCCCTGGTGGGGACGATGACCTGGACCGGAACGTCCGTCCGCCGGTCGAGCGGCCCGCGCAGCCGCCGGAGCATGTTCGCCCGGTACAGGCCGACCCCGGACGCGCCGTCGCGCGCCATCGTCGCGGCCGGGTGCCCGGGGCGCGGCGGGACGCCCTCGCCCAGTTCCAGGGCACGGGCGAACGGCCTGGACAGCCCGGCGCGCCACATGAGCTCCGGCAGCAGCGGCGTCTGGAAGAAGTAGATGTACCAGGACCGGGCCGCCTGCCCCGCCGCCCGCCTCAGGTTGGACGGCGTCGGGCGGGCGAGCCTGCGGCGCATCCAGTGGCCGACGTGGTCCAGGCACGGCCCGGAGATCGAGGTGAAGGAGGCGAAGCGGTCCGGCATCGTGCACGCCGCCTCCCACGCCTGGATCGAGCCCCAGTCGTGGCCGACGAGGTGCACTTTCCGGTCGGGTGCGGTGGCGTCCATCACGGCCTGCAGATCGGCCATCAGGTACCCGAACGTGTAGCGCTTGCGCCCGAACGGGCGGGACGACGCACCGGCTCCGCGCACGTCGTACCGCACGACGTGGAACCGTCCGGAGAGCCGCTCGGCGACCTCGTCCCAGACGGCGTGGGTGTCGGGGTAGCCGTGGACGAGCAGGACGGTCGGGCGCGACCGGTCGCCCTGCTCGTAGACGGCCAGGTCGACGCCGTCGCCGCGGATCCGGCGCCGGGTGACGGGTGAGGCCGGGGGTGTCATGGCGCCCGAGTCTAGTAGGGGTCGTATGTCCGCTAGGTGCGTATCCGCCAGTGGTTCTAGCCGGGGTGGTTCTAGTAGGGGTCGTAGCCCGCGGCCCGGGCGGCGGGGGACTGCATGAGGTAGTCCAGTGCCCGCGGCGTCGAGCACACCTTCGACGGGTGGTGGTTCGGCTTGAGGTAGACCGGCGCCTCACCGAGCAGCAGCCTGAAGATCCCGGGCACGTGCCCCAGCCGGACGGACCGCCGGTACGACCGGTAGACGCGCAGCGGCGTCACCCGCCTCTTGATGGTCGGGTCCTGCTTGAGCAGGTACAGGGATCCGCCGATCAGAGCCCAGTACAGGAAGAACAGCGACACCACCCACGCGGTGACGCGGGTGAGGTAGCCGCCGCCGAACGCCTTGTACACGTCGAACACGACCGACCGGTGCTCGACCTCCTCCGCGCCGTGCCAGCGCAGCAGGTCCAGCATGGTGGGGTCGACGCCGGCCTTCTCGAACCGGTCGTTGTCCATGATCCACTGGCCGAGGACGGCGGTGTAGTGCTCGATCGAGGCGACCGCGGCCAGCTCGAACCGCAGCCGCCGCCGCCACGCCCGCGGGTTGCGCTTCTTCAGCTCCGCCATCTGGGCGGGGCGGTCCGCGTTGCCCTTCGCCGCGACCTCGGTGATCTTGGAGACGTCGATCCCGTTGGTCTCCAGGATCTGGTCGAGGACGCCCTGGTGCGACCGGGCGTGCACCATCTCCTGCCCGATGAACCCCTTGATCTCCTCAAGGAGCCGCTCGTCCTTGATGTAGGGGCGGGCGTCCTTCACGCACTGGATGAACCACTTCTCGCCCTCGGGCAGGACGATGTGGAACGAGTTGATGATGTGCGTGGCGACGGGATCGCCCGGGACCCAGTGCAGCGGTGTCTCCGACCAGTCGAAGGACACGCGCCGAGGCATGATCGGAGGATGGCGCTCGTCGATCCCGGACGCCGGTCCGCCGTCTGTCAGGGGCCTCGTCATTCACGTCCTCACTTCCACGTACCGACACCGTCACGCGGCGTACGCAGACGCGCGCGCGATCCATTGGGGGACGAGTCAACTCCTGTGGGCCGCGTGATTTCTTGAGGCAAAGCCAACAAGTTACCGCTTGGTTTTCGGCCCGTGATGACAAGCGGGCGCTTACAGGGCGAGCCGCTCCGCTCCCGTGTAGACGTTCATGGTCTCACCCCGGAGGAACCCGACGAGGGTCATCCCGGCATCCTCGGCGAGATCGACCGCGAGCGACGACGGCGCGGACACCGCCGCCAGCACCGGCACTCCCGCCGTCATCGCCTTCTGCGTCAGCTCGAACGAAGCGCGCCCGCTCACCATCAGGACCGTCCCGGCCAGCGGCAGCCGCCCCTCGCGCAGCGCCCATCCGACCACCTTGTCGACCGCGTTGTGCCGCCCCACGTCCTCGCGCAGCGCGAGCAGCTCTCCCGCGGTGTCGAACAACCCCGCCGCGTGCAGGCCGCCCGTCCGGTCGAACACCCGCTGCGCCTTCCGCAGCCGGTCCGGAAGGGCCGCCAGGAGGTCCGGCGTCAGCCTGAGCGGATCGTCGCCCACCTCGTACGGCCGGTCGGCCCGCAGCGCCTCGATGCTCGACTTCCCGCACACCCCGCACGCGCTCGTCGTGGTGAACGCCCTGGTCATGGAATCGTCCGGTGCCGGGACCCCGGGGGCGAGCGTCACGTCCAGGGTGTTCTGCTCACCGGTGTCGGCGCAGTAGCGCATGGCCGCCAGATCGTCCGCGCGCCCGATCACGCCCTCGGCCGCCAGGAAGCCCGCCACGAGATCGAAGTCGTGCCCGGGCGTCCGCATCGTGATCGTCAGCGGCTTGCCCGCGACGCGGATCTCCAGGGGCTCCTCCACCGCCAGGGTGTCGGGCCGGCGCCCGCGCGATCCGGAGGTGTGCAGCCGCAGGACGGGCCTGCGGACGGTGATCCGCCCCATAGGCGTGACCGTACCCCGGAAACCCGCCGGCAACGAAAAAGTTCGCGCCGATATGTCCTGTTCTGTGTCCCAATCTTCTCGGGGCCGGATGCCCTGGCCCGCGGGACGTCCCCGGGCCGAGCATCGGAACGTACCAAGGCGCCCGCGGGGGGACGCCGCGAACACAAGGGAGTCGGACGACGATGCGAAAGTTCCTGGTCCTGCCGGTGCTGCTCGGGGGCCTCGTGCTCGCCACCGCGGGCTGCGAGGTGTCCACGGCGGTGTCCAAGACGGTCTCCGCCGACAAGGTCGAGGAGCAGCTCGACGCCAAGTTCGGCCCGCCCTTCGACGACGCGGGGATCGGCCCGGCCACCAGCGAGTGCCCGGAGAGCCTCAAGGGCGAGGTCGGCGCCACGCTCGAGTGCACCGTCCGCGACGCCACGGGCCGTACCTACCCCATGGTGGTGACCGTCACGTCCGTCGACGGGGACCAGGTCAACTTCAACATGAAGGAGGCGCGGTAGCCGGGCCGCGGGCCGGACGCCGCGGAAACGGTCCCGTACGACCGTCGTGACGGGGCCGTTTCCGCGGCGCGGGCGCCGCGCCTGGCTGAGGATGTGATGGGAGTGTCTGGGGATGTGGCGAGAGGAGATGCTTTACTGGGAACCACCCCCTAGATTTGCCTAGGTCAACGTACTCCTCAGCACAGATTGATCTCCGACGACGCATGAGCAGCGCTCCGAAGAAGAATCAGGTCACGACCGGACTCCGGCGGCGGGGGAACCTGCTGGCGGCGGCCCTCAAGCCCCCGGCCCGCACACAGGCCGCGCCGACGCGGGACGATCAGTCCCGCGGCGAAGGCGGCGGGGAGGAGATCGTCCCGTCGGCGGTCCCCCGGCTGGTGGAGTCGCCGGTCTTCCTCCTGTGCTCGGTGCGTTCGGGATCAACCCTGCTCCGGGTGCTGCTCAACAGCCACACGGAGATCCGGGCACCGCACGAACTCCACCTGCGCCACCTCAAGGTGAAGCCGAACCGCGACTTCACCAACGACATCATGGGGGAGCTGGGGCTGAACGTCCAAGAGCTGGAGTACATGCTCTGGGACCACGTGCTCTGGTACGAGCTCCAGCGCAGCGGCAAGTCGCAGATCGTGGAGAAGACGCCCTCCAATGCCCTGGTCTGGCAGCGGCTGGCGGCGGCGTGGCCGGAGGCGCGGTACATCTTCCTGCTGCGCCACCCCGCCTCGATCGTCGAGTCGGTCCTGGCCCGGCGCAAGGGCTCCGTGCGCGAGACGGTCGTCCCCGAGATCCTCCGCTACGCCGAGAGCATCGAGGCGGCCCGGCACGAACTGCCCGGCGTCACCGTGCGCTACGAGGACCTGACGGCCGCGCCGGAGCAGGTGACCAAGGAGATCTGCTCCTTCCTCGGCGTCGAGTGGGAGCAGGGGATGCTGGAGTACGGCGAGCGGGACCACGGCCCCTACCGCGCGGTCTTCGGCGACTGGGGCGCCAAGCTCAAGTCCGGCGAGATCCAGGCCGCCCGCCCCCTGCCCGACCCGGACACGGTGCCCCCCGAACTCAGGGACATCACCCGGGCC
>NZ_SMKK01000089.1 GCF_004348425.1 Actinomadura sp. 7K507 | reverse complement strand
GCAAGGAGGATTTCCTCGCCGTCCTGCAGACCCTCGCCGCGTCCGGCCGCCGCGTCGTGTCGATCGACATGCGCGGCCAGTACGAGTCCATCGGCCCGGACGACGAGTCCGCCTACACCCGGGCCGCGCTCGGCGAGGACATCAGCGTCCTCCTGGAGGCCCTCGGCCCCGACCCGGCCCACCTGGTCGCCCACTCGTTCGGCGGCCTGGTCTGCCGCGAGGCCGTGCTCGCCGACCGCGTCCGCCCCGCCTCGTTCACGCTGATGAGCTCGGGCCCCGCCGCCGTCACCGGCCCGACCGCGGACCGGGCCAGGGCCCTGCGCGACGCCATCCCCGAACTCGGCATGGAAACGATCTGGTCGATCGCCCTCGAACCCGACTACACCGGGCGCGGCATCCAGGAAGAGATCATCGCCTTCATCAAGGCCCGCACCCTCGGCAACTCCGAGAGGGGCCTGATCTGCATGTCCAACGAGATCCTCACCGCCCCCGACCGCGTCGACGAACTCGCCAAGCACTGCGCCGGCACGGGCCTGCGCACCCTCGTCCTCTACGGGGAGGACGACGACGCCTGGGAGCCCGCCGCCCAGGCCAAGATGGCCGAACGGCTCAACGCGTCCAAGGTCGTCATCCCGAGCGCCGCCCACTCCCCCGCCTGGGAGGCCCCCGAAACCACGGCCGCCGCCCTCCGCGCCTTCTGGAACCAGGCCGAACAGCCCCTCCGCTGATGCCCGCGAAGCGATGAACGCGGCCAGGCCTCCGCGGACAACCCACGGTTCCGGTGGCCGGGCCACCGGCAGCCTGGTGCTTCTATTTCCGAAGCGTCTCGTGCTACCGTCCCCCGCATGCCTCGATTTTCAAAGCACCCGATATCGCCAAGGATCAACCCCGTCGAACCCCCGTACGACGCGGAGACGGCTGCGGCCCTGGAAGCGCTCGGCCCGCCCATCGCCCTGTTCCGGATCTTCGCCCGCAGCCCCGAACGGGCGCGCGGCATACACGGCTGGGGCCGGTACTACCTGTCCCGGCAGTCGGCACTGGACCTTCGCCACCGCGAGCTGGTGATCGACCGCACCACCGTGCGATGCGGAGCCGAGTACGAGTGGGGAATCCACACCGCGGTATTCACCGCGAAAGCCGGACTCGACACCGACCAGGTCCGCTCCATCGTGACCGGAGACGCGGACGACGCCTGCTGGACCGACCCCGCCGACCGCGCCGTCCTTCGCGCGGTGGACGCCCTGTGCGGCACCAACGACCTGACCGACGACCAGTGGCACGACCTCGCCGACGCGATCGGTGACGAAGCGTCCGTGGACCTCCTCCTGCTGTGCGGCTGGTACCACGCGATCTCCTTCGTCGCCCGCGCCCTCCGCCTTCCCCTCGAACCCGACACCCCGGCGTTCACCGACTACCGCCCCTGAGTGCGTCCGACGCGCTCGCTACGGCGCCCGGCGGTACTCGCCGGGCGGTACCCCGAAGTGGCGGCGGAACGCCAGGTGGAAGCCCACCGACGAGCGGTATCCGACTCGTCCGGGGATCGCCGCCAGCGGCGTCGCCGTCTCGGTGAGCAGCCGGGCCGCCTCCCTCATCCGCCGTCCGGCCAGATGGCGGGCGGGCGCCTCGCCGACCAGCCGGGTGAACCTGCCCGCGAACGCCGACCGCGACATCCGCGCCTCCCGGGCCAGCGACTCCAGCGTCCACGGCTCGGCGTACCGGGTCTGGATCACCAGCAGCGCCCGCCCGACAGCCGGATCGCGCAGTGCCGGGGGCATTCCGCCGAGGCGCTCCAACGCCACCCGCAGCGCCAGCACGAAGACCAGCTCGAACGCGCGCAGCGCCGCCAGCCCCCCGTACCGCGCGATCAGTGCGTCCAGCGTCCCGGCCAGCAGCGGCTCGGTGGCCAGGGCCGCACGGTCGAGCACGATGATCTCCGGCAGCGACCGGTACAGCGGCGACATCGCGGACTCGTCGTAGTGGAGGCCGCCGCAGAGCAGCTCGGTCATGCGGCCGGGCCCGTCCACCCGCACCTCCGTCGTGCTCCCCGCCTGGCGCCCGGGAAGCATCAGGTCCAGCGGGGTCGTGGCGCGTCCCGGCCGGTCCGCCAGCTCGTGCGCCGTCCCGTACGGGAAGACCGCCAGCTCGCCCAGGCCCAGCAGGACCGGCTCGGACGCCCCGGGCATCGTGATCGCACACTCGCCGGACCGCACGTAGTGCAGGATCGCGTTGCTCTCCTGGTCCCCCCGGAACCCCCACGGCGCCCTGGCCTCCCAGCGGCTCACGAACACGCCCTCCAGCCGCAGCGGAGCGAGCAGCTCATCGAGAAGATCGGCTGGACGATCGTTAACCAGACCAGGACTCACACTTATCGAAGGTACTCCCAACCTCCGGCACGCTGAACACCATGACCGAGACATACCTGGTGATCGGCGCCACCGGCGCACAAGGCGGGGCCGTCGCGAAGCGCCTCGAACAGGACGGGCACACCGTCCGCGGCTTCAGCCGGAAGCACGGCGACCTCGCCGACCCGGCGGCGGTGCGAGACGCCTTCGGGGGCGTGTCCCGCGCATCGGTGACGCTGCCCATGGTGTTCGACGCGGACCTCGTGACCCGCTACGTGGACAACATCATCGCCGCGGCCAGCCATTGCGAACGGCTCGTCCTCAACACCAGCAACCGCCTGCCCGCCGCCCGCACGTCGGTCGCCGCCTTCGAGACCAGGCGCGACGCGGCCGGCGCCCTGCTCGACTCCGGCATCCCCACCGTCGTGCTGCGCCCGCCCGTCTACCTGGAGAACCTTCACCCGTCCGACGGTGTCCTGCCCTACCCGATCCCTCCCGGCCACAGGGTGGCCTGGCTCGCCCACGACGACCTCGGCGCCCTCACCGTCGCCGCGTTCGACCGCGACGACCTGGTCGGAACCTCGGTCGACATCGGCGGCAAGGACATCGTCACGGGCCCGGAACTCGCGTCCGTCTTCGGTGCGGGCTATGTTCCGTTGGAGCCGGACGCGTTCCAGAAGTTCATGACCCCGGTGATCGGCGACGCCGCCGCGACGGGAGTCGCGGACACCTACCGCTGGCTGTCCGCCCCCGAGAACGCGAACTTCTACGACGGCGACCCGGGCAAGGTGGAGTCCCTCTTCGGCGTCGAACTCACTCCTCTCCGCACATGGGCGGCCCGGTGAAAGCGATCGACGAGGTCATCGAGCACCACCGCTTCATCGAAGCCTGGCTGAGCGGAAGGGCGACCGACCTGGGCGGCTTCTTCGACATGCACACACCGGATTTCACCTGGTACGACCCGGACGGCGCCATGCTCACGCTCGCAGATCTCCGCGACGCCATGGAGAAGGCCCACGGCACGGTACCCGGCCTGCACATCCGGATTCTCGAACCGCGCGTGCTCCTGGATCGCGACGGCCTGACCGTCGCCACGTACGAGGAACACCACCCCGACAGCGCCCGCCGAGCCGTCGCGATGATGGTCCCCGCTCCGGAGGCCCGTAACGGCCTGCTCTGGCGCAGCCTCCACGAAACCTGGACGCGAACCGACCCGACTTGAGCGAGCCGGGCGGGGGCGAGATGCGGCTGCCAGGTCACGAAAGCGTCCACGGATCAGCGCGAGGCAGGCCCCGCGCCCTCAAGATTTCGGACTTTCGAGAATCGCGGCGATGGCGGCGGCACCGCCCCGGTCCAGCCAGGTGGGGAGATCAAGCATGCCCGGATGGCGGCGGCGCAGTTCAGGCACGTCGGCACGCCAGACGCCACGTGGATCGGTGATGGCGCGTGCGCCTTCCTTGAGCAGGTCCCCCTCCTCGTCGGTGACCTGCTGGTAGGTCATCCGCCTTCCGAGGTGCTTGCCGATCAGCCGCACGGTGGCATCAGGGGTCAGCTCGTCACCGGCCAGTTCCAGCGCTTGGCCCAAATAGGCGGCGGGGTCGGCGAAGGCGAGGGCGGCGAACGCACCGATGTCGGTCACGGCGACCAGTTGCACGGGGGCGTCCGGAGGGAAGAGGTGGCGCAGGACGCCGTCCGGGGAGATGCCGCCGAGCGGCAGGCCGGGGATGGTGTGGTTCTCCATGAACCGCACGGGCCGCAGGACGGTCGCCGGCAGCCCGAGGGCGGCGATGTGCTGTTCGATGACCCACTTGGTCTCCCAGTAGGGGACGCCGGTGCCCCGTTCGGCGCCGCCGACGGAGGCGAAGACCAGATGGCCGATGCCGGCGGCCGCCGCGGCGTCGGCCAGGTTCCGGCCGCGCCGGACCTCCCGCCGCCCGTCGAGGTCGTCCGGTGTGACGGCGAAGACACCGTGAACGCCGGTCATGGCGGCTTTGAGACCCTCGGGATCGTCCAGGTCGCCGCGATGCGGTTCGGCCCCCGCCGCGGCCAGGCCGCGAGCCGCGGGTGAGGCGGGATCGCGGACCAGGGCGCGGACCCGCCAGCCGTCGTCCAGCAGGCGGGCGGCGGTTGCACCGCCCTGCCGACCGGTCGCGCCGGTCACGAGAACGGTTCTGCCGGCTCCCTTCCCGGCGCCTGTGGGGGTGTGCTCGTCGGGCATGGCGGGACCTCCGTGAACCAGTAAGCTGAGACTGTCCCGAGAAATATATCGAGATAGTCTCAACTTATTCAAACGGGGGTCGCTCATGGACACCGGCACGCCCGCACGCCGCCGCCCCATGCGTGCGGACGCACGACGCAACTACGAACGGCTGCTCACCGAGGCCGCGTCCGCGTTCGCCGAGCACGGCACGGACTTCTCGCTGGAGCAGATCGCGCGCCGGGCCGGGGTGGCCAACGGCACGCTCTACGGCCACTTCCCCACCCGGCGCGCACTGCTCGAGGCACTGCTGGGCGACAGGATGCGAGCGCTGGCCACCGCCGGCGAAGAACTCCTCGCCCACCCCTCACCTTTCGGCGGCCTCACCGATTGGGCGCAGGCGGCCACGGTCCACGCGGCGCTCTACCGGGGGGTGGGCACCGCTTTCCTTCAGGCCATCGAGGACGAGACCTCGGAACTGCACGCGGCGTGCCAGGCGGTGCTCGCCGCCGGTGACGCCCTGGTCGCACGCGCGCGGGATGCCGGTGAAGTGCGTCCGGACGTCACCGCCATGGACCTGTACGCCCTGGTCAACGCGGCGGCGTGGGTGAGCGAGCAGAGCTCCGCCCCGCAGGGCGAGCGCCTACTGAAGTTCACCCTCGACGGCTTCCGAACCTGATTTCAGGGTGGGTCCGTCACCGCTTGGTCGTGTTGGAGTGACTCGGCGATTCGCTTGATGCGCTGGAGCCTGCCGTCCCACGTTGTTCCGACCGAGGACAACTGGGCGACCGCGCGAGCGAGTTGCGCCTCGTCCACCCGATACCTCCTCTCCCGTCCGGCATTCGAGGCGTGCACCAGGCCGGCGCGGTCGAGGACGCCGAGATGCTTCGCGGTCGCCTGGCGTGTCACGGGCAGTTGCTCGCTGAGGCTGGTGGCGGTGCCGCTGCCGTCCACGAGGAGCAGGTCGAGCATCCGCCTGCGGGTCGGATCCCCTACCGCGGACCACAGGTCGTCGTCGACGTCGACGGTCATGGGGTCGCCACCAGTCGCGTGAGGTACTCCCCGAGCCCGAGAACCGCGGCGTCCCAGCCGTCGACGTGTTCGCGGTGCTGCTCGGCCAGTTTGGCGGCCTGCCAGCCCATCTCCCGGAACCCGGTCTCGGTGAGCCGGACCGTCGTGCCCGTGCCGGACGGAGTGAGCTCGAAGGTGACCAGCAGCGAGTCGGCGGAGTCGTCGATCTCGCCGCCGGCATGGCACCAGCGGAACGAGAACAAGCGGGGCGGCTCGGCCTTCACCACGACGATGGGGGCGACATCCGCCCTGTCGCCCCAGACGAGTTCACCGGCAGCGCCGGGAGTCGCTTCGAAGTCGGCGTCGTCGCTCCACCACTGCGAGATGTGTTCCGGGCGGCTGACCACCTTGAAGACCACCTCCGGTGAGGCGTCGACGTGGATCTCGCGCTCGATGCTTCCGTACTCCATGCCCTCGACCTCCATATGCAACCATTGGTTGCGCATCACGCTAGCCCATGGCCTCGCGGTTGCGCAACCAATGGTTGCATCTTTACGCCTGGCGGTCAGCGGCGGCGCTCGATGAGGTGGGGGCCTCCGAGGGGATCGGCCATGCCGGTCGACCAGATCGAGCGGGTTCCGGGCACTCGGGCCAGGTCGTAGACCCAGGTGGAGATGCCGGGGCGTTCCGCGCCGCTCTCGGCGGTCCAGCGGCCGCCGCTGTAGTGCAGGTAGCTCTTGTCGTCCTGGTACGTGCTCGCCGAGACCCACACGCCTTCGTCGCCGTCGTCGGCGAGCGTTGGGTGGTGGTAGACGCCGGGCTCCTGGCTTACCGGGATCGTCGTCGACGTCCAGCTCGTCCCGTCCCAGTGCATGAGCTCAGGCGTCGGCGCGAAGCTGCTGCTCGCACGGTAGGCCCAGACGCTCGTGGCCGAGACCGGCACGATCTTCGCGATGTACGTGTCCTCCTTGGACGGATACCGGATCGTGCTCCACTCGGTGCCGTCCCAATGCAGCATGGCCTGGGTCGGGCCGGTCCCCGGGATGTCGCAGGTGCAGGCGATCCAGACGTCCTTCGCCGACCGGACGGCGACGGTGGAGGCGTTGACCATGGGAACCGGAGTCTTCTGGCGCGTCCATCGGCCCTTCTTGTAGCGCAGGGCGACGGCCTCCTTCGCCTGTGAGTCGTATCCGACCGACCAGGCCGGTCCGCGGGGCGCCGCCGAGACGATCTCCAGGTATGTGGTCAAGGGGGATGGCTGAGTGGGAGTGACCCCGGCCGGGTAACCGACGCTGCGCCACTTGGTGCCGTCCCAATGGAGTGCGGGTGAGCCGTCGGCGTTCAGATAGATGCCCCAGGCGTTCCGCGGTCCGGCAGCGGCCAGGTCGACGACATTACCCGTGCCTGGCGGCAGTGCCTGGCGTTGCCACTGCCGACCGTTCCAGGCCAGCATGACGGGCGTCCCACTCGATGTCGCGTCCTCCAGCCCGGCCACCCACGCCGCCCGCGGCCCGCCTGCCGCGACCTCGGTCAGCACGGCGAGGCCGTCGAGGGGCGGGGTGGGCACGTTCTCCCATTGCGGGGGTGCCGCGGCGGCGGCAGCGGGGGTGAGCAGCAGGCCTGAGAAGGCGGCGGCCCAAGCGGCGAAGCGGAGAACTCGTCGTCCTGCCATGAAGGCTCCCGGGGGTTAGGCGATCCCTGCGACAATCTTGCCGCCATTTGCTGGCAAGTAGTTAGGTACTGCCTATCCCAAGATCGACTAGATAAAACCCGGCACACCCGCTCATATGGCCGGTTCGCGCCACTTAGGACGCTGGCGTGCCCCCTGGGACGGGAGCAGCGGGCGGCGCTCTAGGTGAGTTCGAGGCCGCCGTCGAGGGTGAGGGTCTGGCCGGTGAGCCAGGTGGTCTGCGGGTCGGCCAGGCGGAGGATCCAGGTCGCGATCTCTTCGGGGTCGCCTCGGCGGCCGAGGGGGATGCGTGCGGCCTCGTCCTGCTTGATCTGGTCGACGACGGCGTCCGGGAGGCCGGCGGCGGTCAGGGCTTCGCTTTCGGTCGGGCCGGGGGCCAGGGCGTTGACGCGGATGCCGTCGGCGGCCAGTTCCACGGCCCAACTGCGGGTGAGGTGTTCGAGCGCGGCCTTGGACGCCGCGTAGTGGGCCGCGCCGGGCAGCGGGCGGTGGCCGTAGGTGCTGGAGACGTTGACGATCGCGCCCTCGACCTGGCGCAGGTGCGGCAGGGCGGCACTGGAGAGCAGGCTCGGCGCCGTGACGTTCAGGTCGAAGAGGTCGGCGATGCCTTCCGCCGTGGTTTCGCCCAGCGGCATCATCCTGGTTGCTCCGGCGTTGTTGACCAGGACGTCCAGGCGTCCCCAACGGCCGGTCGCCGCGTCGATCACTTCGCGCGCTGTTCCAGGGGCGCGCAGGTCAGCGGGATGGGCGGCGATTCCGGGGTGGTCGGCGGCGGTCTCCTCGAGGGCCGCCGCACGCCGTCCGACGCCCAGGACGCGGGCTCCGGCGTCGGCGAAGAGCCGGGAGACGGCGCGTCCGATGCCCGAGCCCGCGCCGGTGACGACGACGGTCCTGCCGGTGAAGTCCATGACCACCCTCCTTAGTTCGATGATTGACGAACATCGAACAAAGTAGCATGCAGGTATGAAGCAGGCACACCACCCCGATCTGGACGAGATCGGCCTCATCTCCGTGATGGGGGCGCTCAGCGACCCGATCCGGGTGGGCCTGGTGCGCGTGCTCGCGGACGGGCGGGAGCGAGGGTGGGGTGAGCTGCGGGCCCCGGTGGCCAAGTCGACGCTCAGCCACCATCTGCGGGTCCTGCGCGATGCCGGGGTCACGCGGACCCGGCAGGAGGGCACCCGCTGCTACGTCGAGCTGCGCCGCGACGACCTGGAGTCCCGGTTCCCCGGGCTTCTGGACGCCGTTCTGAACGCCGCCCAGGACGAGGACGTGGGCGCCCACGTCGGGCTGGCCGGCGCCTAGGTCAACCGGGTCGGCCCACGGGCGGCAATGGGGTCGTGACTGGAGTTTGACCAGGACGGGCGTCGCCGAGCTTCTCTCTGACCTGGGCACGTGCCACGATGGAAGTGCCACTTATCTGGCGATGTGACGGGATTGATTACCCGGGGCGGCCCGCAGGGCCGGCCGAGGGAGGAGTCACGATGCGCAAAGTGGCCGACTGCCGGGAGATGCCGAGCGAGTCAGGATGCACGCTGACCATTAGCGGCGAGGAGGACGAGGTCGTCCGCGCCGCCGCCGAGCACGCGGCCTCGGTGCACGGGCACACCGACAGCCCTGAACTGCGCCAAGAGGTCCGCAGGACGCTCAAGGACGAGCAGCTGAGCGTCCGGTAGGGGTGGGGCATATGACTTTCGTGCAGATCATCGAGTACGAGACCGACCGCCCGGACGAGCTGGACGCGCTGTTCGACGAGTGGGCGACCGCGACCGAGGGCAAGCGGACGGCGTCGCACGAAGTGCACGCCCGGGACCGCGAGAACCCGGACCACTTCGTTGACATCGTCGAATTCCCGTCCTACGAGGCGGCAATGCGCAACAACGAGCTGGCGGAGACACGGCATATCGCCTCGGAGATCCAGGCTCGGTGCACCAACGGGCCGCGGTTCATGAACCTGGACGTCATGCGCGACGAAACGCTGTGACCGCCACCGGCCGGTAGTTGCTCATCGCGGGTGCGCCGACGCGTCGCCGAGGAACGACGAGACGGCGGGGGCGACGGCGTCGGCGGGCGCGCCGTGGTCCTGGCCCTCCAGTACGGTGCCGCGTCCGTCGGGCAGCAGGGCGATGAGGCGTTCGGCGGTGTCACGGAAGAAGTCCGGGCTCGCCCCGCCCGCCATGACCAGGGTCGGAACGGTGATGCTCCGGACGAGGCCGGCCGGGATCACGCCGCCGCGGGCGGTGTCTCCCATGACCTCGAAGTCGTAGGGCATGGTCGGGGCAATCGCCAGCATGTCCGGGTTGCCGCTCGCCGCCTCGGCCATCTCCGGCGGCATGCCGGAGGCCGCCAGGAACATCTTGATGGCGTCGGCGCGGCGGTCGTCCTTGATGGCCGCCTGGACGCCTTCGGCGAGATCCCGTGCGGACTGCCGGTCGTCCTCGCCGTCGGGGCCGTAGGGCGGTTCGTGGAGGACGAGCGCGGTGATCGGCAGTCCAGCGGCGGCCGCCTCCAGAGCGAGGCCCGCGCCGGACGAGTGGCCGTACACCGCCGCCGAGCCTCCGGCCCCGGCGATCAGCGCGCCGAGGTCCTCGATCTCCCTTTCCACGGCGTACGGGGGCGTGTCGCCGCTGTCGCCCCGGCCGCGCCGGTCGTAATTGAGCACCGAGAATCGCCCGGCGAGCCGCTCGGCCAGGGCCCGGGTCGCCGGGCGGGCGCAGAACATGCCTCCGACCACGACCACCGCCGGGCCCTGGCCGGCGGTGTCGAAGGCGATCCGCGTCCCGTCCACCGATGTCACGTAACTCGTCATGGGGTACCCCTTCCGTTCACGTTACTGACCGGGCGTCCGGCGAGAACTCATCGGTGGCGTCGGCGTGGGAGGGCCTGCCGGGCCTGTCCGCAACCTGATCCGCGTCCGGGCGATGAGTTCCTCCCAGGTGGCGGGTCTGACTACTCAGAACCGATTCACCTGGAGGAACCATGACGACTGCCTCGGCCCTGCCCGCCACCGGAACCCTCCGCGTGCCCGGCGCGCGGCTGCACTACGAGGTGCGCGGGAGCGGGCCACTGGTGGCGCTCGTCGGCGCCCCGATGGGCGCAGCGGCGTTCGAGCCGCTCGCCGACCTCCTCGCGGCGGACCACACCGTCCTCACGACGGACCCGCGGGGCATCGGCCGCAGCCCGGTCGACGACCCCGGGCAGGACTCGACACCGCCGCTGCGCGCCGGCGACCTGTCCCGGCTGATCGCGGAGGTGGACGCCGGACCGGCCGTGGTCCTCGGCTCCAGCGGCGGCGCCTGCACCGCCCTCGCGTTCGCGCAGGCCCATCCCGAGCAGGCCCGCAGGGTCATCGCGCACGAACCGCCGCTGGACGACCTGCTGGAGGACCGCGACGACCTCTACAAGAGGACGGACGACATGATCGCCACCTACCTGGCCGGAGACGTGATGGGTGCGTGGCGGAAGTTCATGGCGCTGAGCGACATCCAGCTTCCGGAGGGCGCGCTGGAGCAGATGTTCGGCGGTGAACGCGACCCGCAGCAGGTCGCCGACGAACGCCGCTGGTTCGAGCACGAGCTGCGCGAGACCGTCCACTGGAAGCCCGACCTCGCGGCCCTGCGCGCGGTCGGGCCCCGCATCGTGGCCGGCATCGGCGAGGACTCCGCCGGCGAACTGTGCGACCGCGCCACCAGGACGCTCGCCGAGGCCATCGGGATCGAGCCGACGCTGTTCCCCGGCGGCCACACCGGCTTCGCCGACGATCCTCAGCGTTTCGCCGTCCGCCTGCGGGAGGTCCTCGCCGGAACCTCCTGAACCAGGTCGATGTGACGCGGACAGGCTTGGGACGCCCACCGGCTGAGCGCGGCTGGGATCCATCGCCCTCAGATGGGTCCCAGCGGGTTCCCCGCGAGCCTCGCCAGTTCCATGACGATCGCTCTGGCCGTGGGGTCGGACGGGCGAGCGGCGCTGATCGCGCCGGTCAGCGCCCGGAGCTCTTCTCGCGGGAGAAGCCGGAGGGGGTTCTCGGCGGTTCCGAGCGGGAGCCGGGTGGTCCCTGAGCCGCTGGACAGCAACAGCGCGGGCCCGATCGCGTTGCCCCGGAAGTCCACGCCTGCCGGCTGCAGCCTGAACCGTGTCTCGCGCAGGTCCCAGCGCCGGTTCCTGCCGATCCGGCGCTGGACCAGCGTGTTTCCGTCCAGCCAGAAGGCACTGCGGTAGAAGGTGACTCCCACACGCGCGATGAAGGGGCTGATGATCAGTGCGAGGACGGCCAGTCCGACGCCCACGTCCGCCGCGTCCCCGCCTTGGCGCCACAGCGGGACCAATGCGATGGCCGGCACCACGACGATGGGCATCAGGATCAGCCAGAAGCAGAGCCAGGCGACGCCCCCAGCGCCTACTGACAACCGCTGCCCCTGGCCTTCCCCGCCGGGCGCCCGTTCGACCATGTCCCCTCCCTCTCCGGGAGGTTGGACGCCCCGGCCGGGCGGGTGGTTCGCCGGTGGTGCCACTGGCGGACGCCGGATGTCGATCAATCGGGCGCAGAGCCGGGGGCGGTGGCGTGCGGCGCGGGAGGTAATGACACACTTACCTGAGTTTGTCTCATGGAGGTGTGAATGCCCGCGACCGTCCAGCCGCCCGAGAGCGTCACCTGGCGCGTCCACCTTGACCGGACCATGTGGGTCGGCGGGGTGCGCAGCCTGATGTTGCAGGCGTTGCACCCCATGGCCATGTGGGGTGTCTGGCAGAACTCCAACTTCCGGGAGGACCCCTTCGGGCGGCTCCAGCGGACGTCGGACTTCGTCGGCCTCGGGACGTTCGGCAGCCCGGAGGAGGTCGAGGAGGCCGCGTACCGGGTCCGGGAGATCCACCGGGGCCTGCGCATCCTCAACCACGACACCGGGAAGAAGGAGCGGCTCGACCAGCCCGAGCTGCTGCTGTGGGTGCACTGCGCCGAGGTCTACTCCTTCCTGGAGGTGGCGCGCCGGGCCGGGCTGCCGCTGACCGGCGCCATGGCCGACCGGTACCTGTACGAGCAGCGCAAGTCGGCCACGCTCGTCGGGCTGCACGCCGAGGACGTCCCCGGCAGCGTCGCCGACATGGAGGCCTTCTTCGCCGGGATGCTGCCCAAGCTGCGGGTCACCGAGGAGGCCGCGGAGACCGTCCGGTTCCTGATCTGGCCGACGATGCCGGAGAACCTGAGGTTCCTGGCGCCCGGCAAGCCCGGCTACCTCCCGTTCGGCGCGCTCTGCTACTACTCGCTGCCCGGCTGGGCCCGCAAGATGTACGGGGTACTGCCCGAGGTGCCGCAGCCGGCGGTGACGGCGTCGCTCAGGTCGTTCCGGCTGGCGATGAACTCCGTGCCGGAGCGGCTGCACGACTACGCCTTCGCCAAGCCCACCCGCGACATGCTCGGACGGACGCGGCAGCGGCTGGGCGCCGAGGGCTACGACGTGAGCAGGGGCCTGTTCGGCCTGCGCGACCCGAGGCGCTGGCCCGACCGCAAGGCTCTCGCAACGGCCTAGGCGGCGCGGCGTGCCGTCCTCTACGGGCGGTGCGCCGCGTTCACGGCACGTCGACGGGGAGGGCCGCCCAGGGGTCCTTGCGCGGGGCGGCCTGCTGGCCTTCGGGGCAGTGGCGGGCGAAGTCGCACCAGGAGCACAGCGTGCCCGGACGGGGCGGGAACCGCTCGTCGTGCGGGGTGTGGTCGACGGTGGCCGGACGCGCGTCGGACGGTCGCGGCTTCGGTACGACCGCGCGGTAGGCCTCGTCCGCCGTGGCGGCCTCGTCGGCGATCTGCTCGGCGCGCCGCATGTGGCGCGCCAGGGAGTCGTCGGTGTGGTCCCACGCCGCGACCTCGCCGGACGGCAGGTGGTGCAGTTCGACGCGGTGACAGGGGCGGCGCAGGACGCGGGACGAGGCGACGGCGTAGATCGCGAGGGCCAGGGAGCCCCGGGCGTCATCGGACGTGAGGGGGCGGCGGCCCGTCTTGTAGTCGACGACGGCGAGTTCGCCGCCGCGGGCGTCCAGGCGGTCGATGCGGCCCGACACGGCGATCCGGTCGGTGCGGGTCGCGACCGTGCGCTCGACGCCGACCGGCTCGTCGGACGGGTCGAGGCCCGCCGCGTAGCGTTCGGTCATCTCGCGGGCGCGGCCACGCCATTCGGCGGACTGGGCGTCGTCGCGGAAACCGTCCGTCAGCCAGCCCCGGGTCAGAAGCGTCCCGGCGGCCTCGGGGGTGCGCTCGTGGACGGGGAGCCGCCACCAGCCGGCCAGGGCGTTGTGGACGCTGGCGCCGACGCTGTTGTGCGCCCACGGCGGGCCCTTCGGCGGCATCGGACGATCGAGGTAGGTCATCCGGTAGCGGCGCGGGCAGTCCAGCCACGTGTTCAGCCTCGACGGCGTGCACGTGTACAGCCGCCGGGGCATTCCGTCGAAGCCCAGCTGCTCGGCGCTCAACGACGCTCCGTCAGTCCTCGTCCTGCGCCAGCTCGCCCCAGGTCTCCCAGCGGGAGTCCTCCTCGCCGACCGTGGTCTCCTCGCCCTGGCCGGGAAGGACCTTCAGCTCCTTCGGCAGCGGGGTCAGCAGCGCGCCGATCGAGTTCAGCTGCTTGCGCAGGTCCTCGTAGACGCCGCCGATGGAGCCGGGGCGGCCGCGGTGCAGGGTGTCGCCGGAGAACAGGGCGCCGAGCTGCTCGCTGATCACGCAGACGCTGCCGGGCGTGTGGCCCGGGGTGTGCATGATCTCCAGCTGGGCGTCGCCGATCTCGAAGACTCCGCCGTCCTCCAGCCAGATGTCGGGTTCGAGGGACCGCAGCGCCTTGGCGTCGTCCTCGTCCTCCTCGTCCTTGGCGAGGCGGCCGAAGTAGTCGCGCCACAGCAGCCGGTCGGCGCGGTGCATCGCGATCGGGGCCCAGTTCTCCTCTTCCTCCTCGCCCGCGGCGGCGACTTCGAGGACCACGTTGAGGTGGTGCTCGTTGCCGTCGGTGAGCAGGACGGCCATGACCTCGCGGTCACCGACCTCCTTGAGGATGGCGTCGGCGTCGTAGGCCGGATCGATCACGATGACCTCATCGTCGTCGCCGACGATGTAGGTGTTGCTCTCGACGTCGTAGTCGGTGTCGTCGAGGGTGAGCTGCCCCGACGTCGTCACCTGTTCGATGCGCGCGTCCACCCTTGGAACCCTATCGCGCTTCGGGGAACGTTTCGGGCAGTCGGAGATCATCGCCGGACGCGCCCGCGCGCAGTTTCCCGAAGGCGTCCGGTGCGATGGTCTCGGCGCCGAGGCGGTCGCCGGTCAGCTCGCCGTGGTCGTCGCTGGAACCTGTCACGGCGAGGTCGAGGGCAGTGGCGAGTTCGCGCAGGCGGGCGCGGTCCTCCGGGACGTGGTCGGGATGGTCGACCTCGATCCCGGCGAGCCCCGCGGCGGCGAGCTTCTCGATCGTCTCGTCCGCGAAGACGTACCCGCGCCGGCGTGCCCGGGGGTGCGCCAGCACGCACACTCCCCCGGCCGCGCGGACGAGGCCGATCGCCCGTTCCGGGTCGAGCGCGTACCGCTCCACGTAGGCGCGGCCGTCCTGCGCGATCCACCGGGAGGTGAACGCCTCGCCGGTCGAGCGGACGGCGCCCGCCTCGACCATGGCCCGCGCGATGTGCGGACGTCCGACCGCCTCGCCCTTGGCCAGCGCGCGGACCATGCCCCACGTGACGTCCACCCCGAGGTCCCGGAGCCGGTCGACCATGCCCTGCGCCCTGATCACCCGGTCGTCGCAGAGCCGGGCGAGTTCGGCGGCGAGGTTCGGCTCGTCCTGGTCGAACAGGTAGCCGAGCATGTGGAGGCTGCGGCCGTCGTGCTTGCACGACAGCTCGACGCCGGGGACGAGGGTCAGGCCGGCGGGCAGCGAATCGGCGGCCTCGTCCCAGCCGGCGACGGTGTCGTGGTCGGTGAGCGCCAGGACGTCCAGTCCCCTCGCCCGCGCCCGGCGGACCACCTCGGCGGGGGGCCGGGTGCCGTCGGACCTGTCGCTGTGGCTGTGCAGGTCGATCCGCATGCCCTCGTTCATATCAGGGGGCCGCCGCCGGTCTCAGTGGCGTCACTCGTCGATGCACGGGCTGTACGCCCCATAGGGAAGGTCGATGTCCATCCCGGGCTCGCGCAGATCGAGAAGGTTCTGGCGCTCCAGCATGAGGACGCCGGCGTCGGCGGGCCACAGGACCGCCCAGAGCCAGTTGCCCATCGCCTCTCCCACGTAGGCGGCGCGGTCGGGTTTCCCGTCGACGGCCCACATCGGCACCGAATGGCCGCAGGTCGCCGCCGGGCCGCTGACGTCGAGCTTCACGTGCGGCGGGCTACCGTCGAACACCTCGCCGGGGTCGGCGCCATCCAGCCCCGCGTAGTGGGCGCCGAGGCCGACGCCGGGCTCCTCGGCGACCAGCACCATGTCGGCGGGACCGCTGAGCAGCCCCGGCCCGGACACGGCGACCGCCGTCCCCCGCGCGCCGCTGCGGTCGTCCCCGACCGTGGCGAAGCCCGTGACGAGCCAGCCCAGCGGAAGGGGCCAGGGCGTCCAGACGGGGACCCGAGCGTCGCGGAGCACGGCGGCCAGCCCGTCCGGGCCGGGTCGCTTGGACGGCTGCCGCGGAAGTACGGCGCCGTGCACGCCGCAGGCCCAGTCGCTCGACCAGAGACCCGGCGCGTGAACGGGACCCGCGCAGCGCGGGCATGTGGGCTCAGCCCTCATGATTACCCACCCTGCGCGGCGACGCCGGGGCCCGTCAAGGTCGCGCAGGTCGCCGCCTGGGAAAGGGGCGGACAAAATGGGGTCATGCGAGTTCGTTGCGTCGGCGGGATCGTGCGGGACGGGGACGGGCGGCTGCTCGTGGTGAGGCGGGGGCGTCCACCTGGCGAGGGCCTGTGGTCCGTTCCGGGTGGACGGGTCGAACCCGGCGAGGACGACCCGGCCGCGGTCGCGCGGGAACTGAAGGAGGAGACGGGCCTGGACGTCCTGGTCGGCCCGCTGACCGGGACGGTGGAACGCCCGGGGCCGGGCGGCGTCACCTACGAGATATACGACTATGCCGCGACGGTGACGGGTGGAACGCTCCGTGCCGGTGACGACGCGTCCGACGTGCGGTGGGTCTCGCCCGGCGCCCTGCGCGAACTCCCCGTCACGCCGGGGCTTCTCGACGCACTCGCCTTGTGGGGGCTGCTATGAGGCGTGCGCGGGCTGGGTGCCCGCCGTCGCCGGGACGTCGTCTCCGGCGGGGCCGGACGTGACTGTCTGGATGCGCATCCTCCCCGCCAGCCAGACGGCGGCCACGGCGAACAGCGCCATGGGGACGACGTCCGCCACGACGACCTGCCACGGCACCGAGCCCTGCACGATGTCCAGCTGGCCGAGGGCGGCCGAGATGAGGAACGCCATCAGGTTGTTGAACACGTGCAGGGCGATGGCCGCCTCCAGCCCGCCCGTGCGCACCGTCACCCACGCCGCGATCATTCCGAAGACGAAGATGTCGAGGATTCCCCAGCCCGTGTAGCCGTGCCCGGCCGTGAAAAGCGCCGAGCCGACCACCATGCCGGGCCAGGGCGTCCGGAACACGACGCTGAGCGCCCGCCCGGCCTTCCTCTTGGCGTTCTCCAGCGTGCAGGCGCCCACGGCCTGCAGCATCCAGCCACGGAAGACGTACTCCTCCGCCGCCGCCTGGAACGGCACCAGCAGGAGGATGAGGACCGCGGGCAGAAGGAACTCTTCCCACCCGACCCAGTGCTCGTCCCCGCCGGCCTCTTCGTCCAGACCCATGCCCGCTAGGAGCGACGTCCCGAACGACACGATGCAGAACAGGACCGCCAGGCCGCAGCAGACCAGCATCCATTTCCAGCGCAGCCGTCCCACGACCGAAGAGAGCGTGCCGGGCCTGCGCCGCTGGATCCCCCACGCCACGAGCAGCGCCGCCGGCAGGAACACCGCCAGCGCGGCCAGGTTGAACACCAGGTCGGCCGTGTCGTTGCCGAAGATCGTGGTCGTGTCCGCACCTTCCGGGTCGGGGATCTCCCCCGTCACGGCCACCAAAACGATCATCCCGATGAGCATGAGCCCGACCGCCAGGCTCATGCCGAGGCCCAGGATCGTCAGGCTCCCCAGCAGCGGACGCCACCACCGGTGGATATCCGTACGCGCCATCCTGTGGAACGGGGTCCCCGCGGGCGGCACCACGATCCAGGACGTCTTTACCGGCTGCGCCCCGTATCCGGGGTACGCCTGCCCATAGGGGTCCTGCCAATGGGGCCCGTAGGGAGCGGCGCCGTACTGACCGCCCCACGCGGGCGGCTGCGCCGGAGCGTCCTGCCAGTACGGCATCCCGGCGGCGTAAGGCTGCGCCTGCTCGGCGTGCTGCGCCTGCTCATAGGGCTGAGCCTGCCCATAGCCCTGAGCCTGCCCGGGCTCGGGCGGCTGTGCCTGCTCGGGTCGTGCCTGCTCGGGTTCAGGCGGCGGGTTCTCCTGGGGCCGCCCCTCTGGGGGCCGGTCGCTGGGAAGGTCGGGGTCGAGCGGGGCCCAGCCATCGGCTTCCCCTCGTTCTGACACGTTCGATCCTCCCGGTAACCGTCACGTCCGTGGGAGGAATCGTAATGGGGCGTCGGTGAATACTTTTCATCCTCGATGGTCTGCGCCTGTAGCGGTCCCCGTGACAGGCCGGATGAAAAGCACTCAGTTCCCCGGCGGGTCGAAGCGCCTGGTTCGGGCCATTCCCGCGGCGCGGCCCTTGGCGGCGATGACCAGCGCCATCTTCCGGGACGCCTCGTCGATCATCTCGTCGCCGAGGGTGGCGGCGCCGCGTCCCTCGACGGTGACGTAGTGGTCGTAGGCGTCGAGGATCAGCTCGGCGTGGTCGTAGTCGTCCTGGGACGGGGAGAACACCGCGTTCCCGGCCTCGATCTGGGCCGGATGCAGGACCCACTTGCCGTCGAACCCCAGGGCGGCGGACCGCTGCGCGACCCGCGTGAACGCCTCCACGTCCCGGACGTTGAAGTACGGCCCGTCGATGGCCTGGAGGTCGCGGGCGCGGGCGGCCATCAGGATCCGCATCAGGATGTAGTGGTAGGCGTCGCCCTCCGTGTAGCCGGGCGGCTGCTCCCCCACGACGAGCGTCTTCATGTTGATCGACGCCATGAGGTCGCCGGGGCCGAGGACGAGCGCCTCCAGCCGCGGCGAGGACGCGGCGATCGCGTCGATGCCGACCATGCCCCGCGCGTCCTCGATCTGGGCCTCGATGCCGATGCCGCCCACGGGCAGCCCCACGGCCCGCTCGATCTGGGTGAGGAGCCGGTCGAGCCACTGGACGTGGGTGGCGTCCTGCACCTTCGGCAGCATGACGGCGTCGAGGTTGGCGCCGGCGCCCTCCACGACCTCGATCACGTCCCGGTAGGCCCAGTGGGTGTCCAGGTCGTTGACGCGGACCACCCGGATCTTCTCGGCCCAGTCCCCGTCGTTGAGGGCGGCGACGACGGTCTTGCGGGCCTCCTCCTTGGCGGACGGCGCGACGGCGTCCTCCAGGTCCAGGAAGATCTCGTCCGCGGGGAGCCCCTGCGCCTTCTCGATGAAGCGGGCGTTGCTGCCGGGGACCGCGAGGGTGGTACGTCGAGAGCGCATGGCCCGGATGCTATCCAGCGGTGTGAGACGCTTCAGGGCATGGGTGAGCTGAACCGGGCGCTGGTTGAGGAGGCGGCCAAGAAGTCGGACCTGCTCTGGCTGGACATCCCCGGCCTGCCGCAGCCGAGGGCCGCCTGGCACGTGTGGCACGACGGCTCCGCGTACGTGCTGACCGGCGGGGAGGGCGAGCAGCCGCTGCCCGGCCTGCCGGAGTCCGCACAGGTGACGGTCATCCTGCGCAGCAAGGACAAGGGCGGACGGCTCGTCTCGTTCGTCGCCGACGCCGAGCCGGTCGAGCCGGGCTCCGAACTCTGGGACGCCGTGACGCCCCTGCTGGCCAAGGCCCGGCTGAACGCCGCGTCCCACGAGAGTCAGGTGGAACGGTGGGCCACCGAGTCCTGGGTCATGCGGCTCACCCCCGCCCTGGAGGCCGCGCAGGCGCCCGGGGACTACGCGACCGTGCGCCCCGTCCCGACACCGGCGACGACCGCGGGCGCGCCGCCCCGCCTCTACGGCGGCAAACGCCGCCGCGTCGACCGGTAGGCGGCGCCTCCCGCCCGGCGGGCGGGACATCGGCGGGCGTCACATCGCCAGGCGGCGGCCCTCGGCGACCGAGCTGAGCTTGTCGGGGTTGGCGACCAGGTAGACGGTCTGGATCCGGCCGTCGTCGTTCAGGTCGACGGTGACGGTCCCGATCGGGCCGGCGGGGCCGTCCACCACGAGGGCCGGTTCACCGTTGAGGTTGACGCGCCGCATCCGCATGTCGGCGGCCTCCACGCCCGCGTAGGACACCCCGGTGACCGCGGAGAGCCAGCGGCTGATCTTGTCGGCGCCGTGGATGATCCGCCGCGCCGCCTTGACCTTGCCGCCGCCGTCCGTCCACAGCGCGACGTCGGGGGCGAGGACCTCCAGGAGCCGGTTGACGTCGCCGCCGAGGACCGCCTCGAAGAACCGTTCGGTGGCCGCCTGCCGCTCCGCTCCCCGGGCCTCGAAGCGGGGACGCCGCGCCTCCACGTGCTTGCGGGCGCGGGTGCCGAGCTGCCGCACGGACGCCTCCGACCGGTCGAGCGCCCCGGCGATCTCGGCGAACGGGTACCCGAACACCTCCTTGAGGACGAACACGGCGCGTTCGAGCGGGCTCAGCGTCTCCAGGACGACGAGCATCGCCATCGACACCGACTCCGACCTCTCGACGTCCTCGGCGATGTCCGGCGACGTCAGCATCGGCTCGGGCAGCCACGGCCCGACATAGGTCTCGCGCTTGGCCCGCGCCGACCGCAGCCGGTCGAGCGCGACGTTGGAGGTGATCCGCACCAGGTAGGCCTTGGGGTCGGCGACGTCCGAACGGTCCGCCGCGGACCAGCGCAGCCACGCGTCCTGGACGGCGTCCTCCGCGTCCGCGGCCGTCCCCAGCATCCGGTACGCCACCGCGAACAGCAGGTTCCGGTGCTCCTCGAAGGGGTCCTCCAGCGCCTCGCTCATGGTCGCCAGCCTCTCACGCGGGTCCTCGCACGTCCTGTCACATCCTGGACGAGACGGGCATGGGGAGATGTGACATGTCCTGCCCGCGGGCGTCCGGGATCACCCGTCCGGTACCGGATCAGGACGGAGATCATGGGTAGTGTCCTGGCCATGAGCGCAGCTCCGTCGCGGGTGTTCATCGCCCGGCTCGCGGGCGTCGCGGTGTTCGATCCGGCCGGTGACCAGGTCGGCAGGGTCCGCGATGTCGTGGTGGCGCTGCGGCTCGCGCCCCGGCCGCCGCGGGTGCTGGGGCTCGTGGTGGAGGTCACGTCGCGGCGGGCGGTGTTCGTGCCGATCACGCGGGTGACGCTGATCGAGGCGGACGCGGTCGTCTTCGACGGGCGCCTGAACGTGCGGCGGTTCAGCAAGCGCGAGTCCGAGACGCTGGTCATCGCCGAGCTGCTGGACCGGACGGTCCGGTTCCGCGACAGCGGGGAGCCCGTCTCGGTCGTCGACGTGGCGATGGAGCCGACCCGCACCAGGGACTGGCTGGTCGGCAAGGTGGCGGTGCGCCGCAGGAGGGGCCGGGGGCTGCGCAAGCGCGGCGAGAGCATCGTCGTGGACTGGGACACCGTGGAGGGGTTCTCCACCGTCGAGCACGGGCAGGGCGCGGCCGGGCTGATCGCCGCGTTCGGGCAGCTGAAGCCCGCCGACCTCGCCGGCGTCGTGCACGAGCTGCCGGAGAAGCGGCGGACAGAGGTCGCGCTGGCGCTCGCCGACGAGCGGCTCGCCGACGTCCTGGAGGAGCTGCCCGAGGACGACCAGGTCGAGATCCTCGGCAAGCTCGGCGTGGACCGGGCCGCCCGCGTGCTGGAAGCCATGGGCCCCGACGACGCCGCCGACCTGCTCGGGGAACTGCCCACCGAGCAGCGTGAGCAGCTGCTGACGCTGATGGAGCCGCAGGAGGCGGCGCCGCTGCGCAGGCTGCTGACCTACGAGGAGCACTCGGCCGGCGGCCTGATGACGACCGACCCGGTGATCGTCGCGCCGGACGCGACGGTCGCCGAGGCGCTGGCGCTGATCAGGAGACCCGACCTGAACCCTGCCCTGGCCGCGCAGGTGTACGTGTGCCGGCCGCCGACCGCGACGCCGACCGGCCAGTACCTCGGGACGGTCCACTTCCAGAAGCTGCTGCGCGAGCCGCCGCCGACGCTCGTCGCCGGAATCCTCGACACCGAACTCGACCCGCTGCGGCCCACGATGTCGCTGGAGGCCGTGGCGATGTTCCTGGCCACCTACAACCTCGTCGCGGGCGCCGTCGTGGACGAGAACGGCCACTTGCTGGGGTCGGTGACGATCGACGACGTGCTCGACCATCTCCTGCCCGTGGACTGGCGGGAGACGCTGATGGACGCCAGCGCGGACGAGTCCGCGGATCCCGAGGAAGAGGCTCTCCGGGGGAACAATTGATGACGACACGACAGATGACCGCGCGCCTGGACCAGCCCAGGGAGATCCGCAGGACGTTCATGCCCCGCGTCCACTACGACCCGGAGTCGTTCGGGCGGGTGTCCGAGCGGATCGCGCGGTTCCTGGGGACGGCCAGGTTCCTCGTCTATCTGACGGCGTTCATCGCGGTGTGGATGGTGTGGAACACCTTCGCGCCGGCGTCCGTGCGGTTCGACCCGTACCCGTTCATCTTCCTGACGCTGATCCTGTCGATCCAGGCGTCCTATGCCGCGCCGCTGATCCTGCTCGCTCAGAACCGGCAGGACGACCGGGACCGCGTCCAGTACGAGCAGGACCGGTCGAGGAGCGAGCGCACCATCGCCGACACCGAGTACCTGACACGGGAGATCGCCGGGCTGCGGGTGGCGCTGAGCGAGGTCGTCACCCGCGACTTCCTGCGGTCGGAACTCCAGCAGGTCATGCGGGAGCTGGACACCAAAGACAGTGCGGCCTGAGAACTGGGCCGCCTGACACGCCGGGAGAGGCTAGGCCTGGACGGGGACCTGCTCGTCGGCGAGCTTGTCCAGGATGTACTGGAAGGTGCGCAGGTCGGACTCGTCCAGGCGGCTCAGCATGTGGTCGCGGACGCCCTGCCGGTAGGTCGGGGCGGCCTCGTCCAGCCGGGTCCGCCCGCCGGTGGTCAGGACCGCGTACAGGCCGCGGGCGTCGCTCGGGCAGGTCTGCCGGGCGACGAGGCCGTCGCGCTCCAGCCGGTCGACGAGCCGGGTCAGGCCGCTGCGCGACAGCAGGACGCGGTCGGCGAGGTCGTTCATCCGGAGCCGGCCGCCCGGGGCCTCGCCGAGGTGCATGAGCACCTCGTAGGGGCCGAGCGCCAGGTCGTGGCGGGCCAGCAGATCGGCCTGGAGCCGGCGGGAGAACTGCGCCTGTGCGCGGAGCATGGTGCGCCAGGCGATCAGCTCGGCGGCCGAGTGGGTGCTGCTTGTCACGCCACGATGCTACGGCGGCGCCGCGTCCGGCGTGATGGAGACCCCGCACGCGGTGTGAGGAGCGGCACCCTGATTAGCAGGTTGTTGCACCGGGTTCATACCATGGACACATGGCCTCCCAGTTGACCACCGAGCAGGTGACCGCGGCGCTCGCTACGGTGAACGATCCTGAGATCCGCAAGCCCATCACCGAGCTCGACATGGTCAAGAGCATCGACATCGAGGCGGACGGCACCGTCCGCGTCGGTATCTACCTGACCGTGGCCGGATGTCCCATGAAGGACACCATCACCAAGAACGTCACGGAGGCCGTCGCGAAACTCGACGGCGCGACGTCGGTGGGCGTCGAACTCGATGTGATGAGCGAGGAGCAGCGCAAGGACCTGCAGACCAAGCTGCGCGGCGGTGAGCCCGCCAAGGAGATCCCGTTCGCGCGGCCGGGCTCGCTGACCAAGGTGTACGCGGTGGCGAGCGGCAAGGGCGGCGTCGGCAAGTCGTCGGTGACGGTCAACCTGGCCGCCGCGCTCGCCGCGCAGGGCCGCAAGGTCGGCGTCGTGGACGCCGACATCTACGGCCACTCCGTGCCGCGGATGCTCGGGGTGGACAGCTCGCCCACCAAGGTCCAGGACATGATCATGCCGCCGACGGCGCATGACGTGAAGGTCATCTCCGTCGGCATGTTCACCGCGGGCAACCAGCCGGTCGTGTGGCGCGGGCCGATGCTGCACCGGGCGCTGCAGCAGTTCCTCACCGACGTCTACTGGGGCGACCTGGACATCCTGCTGATGGACCTGCCGCCCGGCACCGGCGACATCGCGATCTCCGTCGCGCAGCTCGTGCCGTCCGCGGAGATCCTCGTGGTCACCACGCCGCAGCAGGCGGCCGCCGAGGTCGCCGAGCGGGCCGGCGCGATCGCCGCGCAGACCCACCAGCAGGTCGTCGGCGTGATCGAGAACATGTCGTACCTGACGTGCCCGCACTGCGGCGAGCAGCAGCACCTCTTCGGCGAGGGCGGCGGCCAGACGGTCGCGGACGCGCTGACGAAGACGCTCGGGGCACGCGTCCCCCTGCTCGGCCAGGTGCCGATCGACCCGCGGCTGCGCGAGGGCAGTGACGACGGGCGGCCGCTGGTGCTGTCCGACCCGGACGCCGGCGCGGCCAAGGAACTGCGCACCATCGCCGACAGCATCGCCGGCCGCAGCCGGGGCCTCGCGGGCATGTCCCTGGGCATCTCACCCAAGGGAAGGTAGGTAGGTAGCGGCTCCCAGGGGGGCAGCCCCCTGGGACGCCGCCCCCTCGGGCTACACCCCCTCGGGCTGCGCCGCTCCTGGGACTACGTCGCCTCTTTGTCGAACGGGGGGCGTTCGTCGTAGGCGAGCTGGCCGTTGCCGGGGCTCGTCGCGTACGAGGGCTCGTCGTCGAAGACGCCGTTCTTCGTCAGGTAGCCGTCGTTGTCGTCGTCCTCCAGCAGGTGCTTGCGGACGAACGACTTCGGGTTGAGGTCGTTGATGTCGAAGTCTTTGAACTCGGGGCCGAGGCCCTCCTGCAAATCCGCCTTCGCGGAGTTGGCCATCTGCCGGAACTGCCGCAGCATCCGGCCGGCCTGGCTGGCGACCTGGGGCAGCCTGTCCCCGAAGATGACCAGGGCGAGGACGACGAGAACCGCCATCTCGCCGATTCCGACGTCGAACACCACGTCCTCCACATGCTGCGGCCGAGGGGGCCGGCCCTGTGGCGGACCGGCCCCCTCAGCGTATCCCGGCCCCGGATGAACCGGACCCGGACGTACCCGCCTAGTTCGACCCCAGCGTGACCTTGACCGTGCTCTCCTGGCCACCGCGCTGGTAGGTGATCGAGACCTGGTCGCCGGGGGCCTTGCTGCGGATCTGCGCGATCAGGTCGGTGGCGTCCTCGATCGGCTTGTCGTCGACGCGGGTGATCACGTCGCCGGGCTTCAGGCCGGCCTTCTCCGCCGGGCCGCCCTTGGTCACCGGGTCCTGCCCGTTGACCGGCTGCGGCATGATCCGCGCGCCGCCCTCCTGGAAGTTCGGGTCGGGCAGCACACCCAGGATGGGCTGGCTGCTGCTGCCGGTCCGGATGATCTCCTCGGCGATCCGCTTGCCCTGGTTGATCGGGATGGCGAAGCCGAGACCGATGCTGCCGCTCGGCTGCTCACCGAGACCCTGGCCGCCGAGCGTCGCGATGGCGGTGTTGATGCCGATCACGCGGCCCCTGCCGTCCACCAGCGGCCCGCCCGAGTTGCCGGGGTTGATCGCCGCGTCGGTCTGGATCGCGTTGAGGAAGGACGCGTCGCCGCCCTCGCCCCGGGTCGGCACCGCGCGGTTCAGCGAGCTGACAACGCCGGTCGTGACCGAGCCCTGCAGGCCGAGCGGTGAGCCGATCGCGATCACCGGGTCGCCGACCGCGATCTTGCTGGAGTCGCCGACCGTGAGCGCGGGCAGCGAATGCTCGCCCTCGGGCTCCAGGACGGCGACGTCCGAGTTGGAGTCGGCGCCCTTGACGGTGGCGGGCAACCTCTTCTTGTCGTTGAAGACGACCTCGATCGAGCCGTTGCCCGCACCGGCGACGACGTGGTTGTTGGTGACGATGTAGCCGCCGTTGACGATGAATCCGGTGCCGCCGACCTCGCCCTGCGCGGCCTCCACGCGGATCATCACGACGCTCGGCAGCACGCGCTGCGCCACGCCCGCGACCGAGTCCGGCGGACGGGCCTGCACCTCCGAGCCGCCGCCACCGCCGCCGCCCAGGCTGACCGGCGAGCCGTCGTCGCCGCCCGTGGCGACGACGCCGACCCCGGCGCCGACCGCGCCGGCCACCAGCGCGACGATCACCGTGATGACGGCGAGGAGTCCGAGGCTCGGCCCGCGGCGCGAGGACGACGGCGGCGCACCGGGAACCGGTGCCCAGTTCGGGCCGCCCCCGGGCGGCATCCCGAATCCCGCCATCGGGCGGGGGCCGCCGGGCGGCGGCGGTCCCATCGGCGCGGGTGGCGGCCCCATCGGGGCGGGTGGTGGGCCGCCGGTGGGCGGCGGCCCCTGGTGGGAGTGCTGCCAGCCGCCGTAGGGCGCGCCGTGCCGCGCGGCCCGCGGGTCCTGGTTGTGCGGGACGAACCCGGGGCGCATCCGGTCGTCGGGGCCCTCGGTGATGGGCTTGTCGAGCTGCACCGGCGGCGGGGGCTGCGGCATGTCGTTCGGTGACGCGTCCTGCAGCGGCACCTCCCGCGGCCCCAGGTCCGCGGCCGGGGCGGACCGGGAGATCACGTCCTCGCTGGTGTCGGGCGGCCCGGCGAACGGCGAGTCCGGTGGCGCGAATCCCCCCGCCACCAGCCGGTCGGTGCCCTGGCTCGCCTCCGGGTCGTTCCGGGGCTCGGCGTCGTCTTCGCCGGACCGTGCCTCAGCCTCGGCCCCGGGTTCGGGCTCGGGGTCGTCCACCGGCTGCTCCAGGGGGATCTCCTGGTCGGTCACCGTCTCGGGAGGAGCCGCCGCCTCCTGCCGTCCGGGCTCCTGGCCGGGGACGACGTCGTCATCCTCCAGCGGTGCCCTGGACGGCCCGCGGTTGTCTTCCGTCATCCCCATCTCTCCTGCCGAGCATGGTCCTGGTCATCGGTGCTCATGTTGCCCGGAAAGGCATGTGGCGAGCATAAGACCTTCTGTCGATACGCTCATCCCGGACGATCATCCGCATACGTGAGCGTTTTTCCCCTCTTCGATGCCTCGCACTCCGTGAAGGTTCCGGCGCGGGTGATGTTCAGTCGAACGGGTTCGCGGCCGAGACCAGGCGGCGGGCGCCGCGTGACAGCCGCGGCCAGAAGGGGTCGCCGGCGTCCCTCGGCAGCCTCGCCGCCACCGCCTCCGCCGTGCTCTGCGGGGCGTCGGTCAGCACCGTGAACACGTAGCCGTCGCCGGCGGAGACGGCCCAGTGCCGCAGCGACTCGCGGCGGAACACCGTCCGGTCGTCCTTGGCGATCTTCTGCCAGCCGCCGAGGGCGTCCTCGTCCAGCGTGCCGCGCTGCACGAACACCGAGACGGCGGCGAGGCCGTCGGAGTAGCTGAGGTGGACGGCACCGCCGGCGTCATCGCGGCGGGCGTCGTGGAGGGTGAGCCGTCCGGGCAGGTCCTCCGGGACGGGCCAGCCGCCCTCGCGCAGCCCGTCGAGGTCGGCCCGGTCCAGTTCGTCGCTCCACAGGGCGGCGCCCTGGCCTCTGTTTCCGTCCGCGGTCTCGCCCGTGCCGGTGTCGGGGAACCGCGCGAGCCCCCGGCGGGGCCTTTGGCGCACCACCGGCTCCGGCGGCGGCTCGGTGAAGCTGATCTCGCTGAAACCGGTGACGACCACGGAGCCGCCGCGGGCGTCGATCAGCTCGCGGTGCAGCATCAGCCCGGTCTCGGAGTCGACCCAGAACCGTCCGGCGGGGGTACCGTCCGCCCGGCGGGCCTCCACGACGCGGGCGTGCCTGCCGCAGACCGACGAGTCCGCCGCGCGGACCACCGAGTAGTTGCGGGTCAGCAGCGCGAGCGTCTCCCGGGTGAAGCCCGTCGTGTCCCCCGCGGCGGACTCGGGCCGGTAGCCCTTCCCGGCCGTCCCGGACCGGTCCGCGGTGGAGGGGCGGCCCACCGCACCCCCCGGAACCGCCTGGTAGTGGATGCCGTCGCCGGGTGTGTGGGAGACGGCGGCCCGGGACGTGGTGGAGCTGTCGCGGCTCGCCGTGGTGAGGAACCGCCTGCCCTGGTACGGGACCCGGCTCGCGGCGTCGGCGGCGGCGCGCAGCAGCGCCACCGCGGCCGGGTCGCTGCGGACGCGCCGGGTGGCGGCCGGGTCGCCGGCGAGCGCCGCGGCCAGGGCGAGTGCCCCGGCGAGCCCGCAGGCGAGGACGGAGCGGGCCCGTCCCCGGCCGATCAGGGTCTTCGCGATCACGGCCCCGCGGAGGCCGCCGGTACCGGGACCCGGCTGAGCGGGTCGGTCAGCGGATCGGTCAGGGGGGCGTCGCCGGAGGTCAGCGCGTGCTCGACGGCGAAACGGTCGAAGGAGGGGGTGACGCTCGGCGCCTCCTGGCGCCCGCCCGCGGCGTAGGAGGCGCTGCCGAGGCCGAGGAACAGGGTGGCGGCGCCCACGACCAGGTAGCGGCGCCGCGGCTGGGCCCGCAGGACGCCGGCGTGCCCGGCGGGGCGGTTGTCGCGCGGACGCCCGGCCGGCGGCGTCCGCGCGGGACGGGCCGATGATCGAAGCGGCCGCGCGGAGGGCCGCGCGGGAGTCCCGGCGGGCGGGCCGGGCGGCGGCCCCGGCGGGACGCCGGAGACGGGCGGGCCGGCGGACGCGGGCAGGGAGCGCAGCCGGGTCAGGAAGTCGTCGGACGGGAGGTCGCCCACCTCGTCCGCGACCGGAGCGTCGGACAGGCCCCGCAGCCGGCCCTTGAGCCTGCGCAGCGCGTCGGCCTCGTCCCTGCACTGGGCGCAGCCCGCGAGATGGGCGTGGGCGCGGTCGCGCTCCTCATGCCCCAGCTCACCGTCGACCAGAGCGGTCAGACGCTCCCCCAGACAACTCACGCCGCCTCCGTCGTTCCGTTCGATCAGGCGCGCGGACACGCCCGCACGCGGTGAGCAAAGCTTTACACGCCCTCCGGCTGCGGCTGGACACCGCTTGCCACGTGTATGCCGCCCGGCTCCCCGCCCGCGGCGGCCTCCACCGCGTGCAAGGGCAGGTACTCGTTCCTGGTCCCCGGCCGGCGGCGGGTCGGCGCGCGGTGCTCCAGCGCGGCGCGCAGCTGCGCCCGCCCCCGGTGGATGCGGCTGCGCACGGTCCCGAGCTTGACGCCGAGCGTCGCGGAGATCTCCTCGTAGGAGAGCCCCTCGATGTCGCACAGCACGACGGCCGCGCGGTACTCGGGCGCCAGCGCGTCGAGCGCGGCCTGCACGTCGGCGTCGAAGTTGGTGTCGTCGAACACCTGCGCCGGGGTCGGCTCGCGGCCCTGGAGGCGTTCGGCGGCGTCGTCGGCGAGCCCCTCGAAGCGGATGCGCTGACGGCGCCTCGCCATGTCGAGGAACAGGTTCGTGGTGATCCGGTGCAGCCAGCCCTCGAACGTGCCCGGCGTGTAGTTCGACAGTGAACGGAACACGCGGACGAAGACCTCCTGCGTGAGGTCTTCCGCGTCGTGCTGGTTGCCGGTCAGCCTGTAGGCGAGCCGGTAGACGCGAGCGGAGTGCTCGCGCACGACCTCGTCCCAGGACGGCGGCGCCCATTCGGCCTCGGGGGCGTTCTCACGCGTGCGCGTGACACTGCCCACCGCCTGCCTGGGGCCGACCCCCACAGCGCTTCTGAAATTGAGTGCTGTGACTCCCATGGTGCCGGGCTGTTCCTCTCTCGTGAGCCAAGGTCTCGGCCTTGGAACGGCACGGTCTCGCCTGGGCTGGGGCGCTTCTGGACCGACTCGGTTCTCGTGGATCCGACCCGCTCGTGAGCGGGTTCCTTCCGTTGTTGCAACGCGCTGAAACTCCAGTTCGTTCCCTGTCAGCGATATGGTCTTTCCAGCATGAGCCAGGCGGGGGTCCCGCGAGGAGGCAGCCATCGACGCCGTTCAGGCCACTCGGGCCTATGTGGAGGACTACCTCCCGGAAGACGAGCCGCTCCTGAACGCCAGGCGCCACGGCGAGGAGATCGGCGCCGCGCCGATCGGGGCGGCCGGCGGGGCGGCGCTGCGTTTCCTCGCGACGCTCATCGGCGCGCGGACGGTCGTGGAGGTCGGCTCCGGCTGCGGGGTGTCCGGTATCTGGCTGATGCGGGGGATGCCCAAGGACGCGGTGCTGACGAGCGTGGACATCGATCCCGAGCATCAGCGCATCGCCAAGCAGGCGTACGTGGAGGCCGGCCTCGGCTCCTTCCGCACCCGGATGATCAGCGGGCCGGCGCTGGACGTGCTGCCGCGCCTGACCGACGGCGCCTACGACATGGTGTTCTGCGACGCGCAGAAGCGCGAGTACCCCGAGTACCTGACCGGCGCGCTGCGGCTGCTGCGGCCGGGCGGCGTGGTCGCGTTCGACAACGCCCTGTGGCACGACCGTGTCGCCGACCCCACCCGGCACGATCCCGAGACCGAGGCGATCCGCGAGGTGCACCGGATCATCCGCGAGGACGAGCGGCTCGTCCCGATGCTGGTGCCGGTCGGCGACGGCCTGCTGTGCGCCGTCAAGTGCGAGTAGCCCGATGGACGCCATGGATTCCGAGACAGAGACCGAGACAGAGACCGGGATAGAGACCGGGGCCGCTGGGGCGGGCCCGGCGTTCGCCGTGCGCGTCCGCGTCACGTGGCGGGGAGTCTGGCAGCTGATCGCGACCCTGATCCTGTTCCTGGCGTCGGCCGGGTTCGTCGCGGGCGGCGTGATGGGCGGCACCAGTGTCGGCGGCGTCATGTTCACGGTCCTCGGCTTCACCGGGCTCGTGCTGTTCGGGACGGGGCTCTTCATGGCGGCCGGGGGGACGATCGCGCGGCGTCCCGTCCTGGAACTGGACGCGGACGGGGTGCGGCGCCCGGCGCGCTGGCCGCTGCCCCGCAAGGCCGGGCGGAAGCTGCCCTGGGCGGACGTGGCGGCGATCACGGCGCTGCGGCGCGGCGTCGGCGGCACCCGCAGGGGCGAGCAGGACTACATCGTGTTCCTGCCGACCCGGGAGCTCGCCGAGCTGGCCCGCACGTCGGAGCGTCCGCGGCTCGTGGCGCTGACGATGCGGGACGTCCCGGCCACGGCGGCGGCCGTCCCGTGGTGCTTCGCGGTGGAGCACGGCTGGGACGCGACGCTCCCCCAGGTCGTCAAGGAGGCCAGGGCGCGGCGCCGCGTCCCGGTGATCGACCGCCGGACGAAGTGATCGGCCGGCCGGTGCGAGGGCGGGTCAGCCGGCCAGCCAGCCGAGCAGCAGGCGGGTGCCGAACCCGGTCGCGCCACGGGTGATCTCGGCGTCGTCGGAGGTGGCCCGGCCCGGCCCGGCGATGTCGAGGTGCGCCCAGGCGCGGTCGCCGGCGAACTCGCGCAGGAACAGCGCCGCCGTGATCGAGCCGCCGCCGTAGCCGCCGCGGCCGATGTTGTTGATGTCGGCGACGTCGGAGTCGATCGCGGTGCGGTAGTCGTCGACCAGCGGGAGCCGCCACACCGGGTCGCCGGCGGCCGTCCCGGCGCGGGTGAGCGCCGCGGCGAGGTCGTCGTCGTTGGAGAACAGCGCGCCGTGCCGCAGGCCCAGCGCGACCTTCGCCGCGCCGGTCAGGGTCGCGACGTCCACCACCACGTCGGGGCCGAGCTCGGCGTCCGCGTAGGCGAGGGCGTCGGCCAGGACGAGCCGGCCCTCGGCGTCGGTGTTCAGCACCTCCGACGTCTTCCCGCCGTAGTGCCTGATCACGTCCCCGGGGCGCATGGACGACCCGGACGGCATGTTCTCCGCCGCGGCGACCAGCGCGGTGACGCGGGCGCGCACGCCGAGACCGCGCAGCGCGCTCATCACGGCGATGACCGCCGCGCCGCCCGCCATGTCGGTCTTCATCGTCTTCATGCCCTCGTTGGGCTTGAGCGACAGGCCGCCGCTGTCGAACGTGATGCCCTTGCCGACGAGCACGACATGGCGCTCCGGGTCCCCGTCCGGGAGGTAGGTGAGCTCGATGAGGCGGGGCGGGCGCGACGATCCGGCGCCGACGGCCACCAGGCCCCCGAAACCCTCGTCGACCAGCTCCTTCTCGCCGCGCACGCGGACGGTGAGGCCGGAGTCGGCGGCGACCAGCTCGGCCTGCCCGGCGAGCCACGACGGGTCCTTCTCGCGGGCCGGGGTGTTGGCGAGGTCGCGGGCCAGCGCGGTGGCCCGCGCGCGGGCGGTGCCCAGCTCGATCGCCGGGGCGTCCGCCTCGGGCCCGGCCTCGGTCAGCACGGCGATGGTGCCGGGAGCCTTCTTCGCCGGCGGCTTGCCGATCTTGAACTCGTAGCAGGCGAGCAGCGCGCCCTCGACGAAGGCGGCCAGTTCCCCGGCGGCGCCGGGCACGCCCGCGACCAGCGCCGTCCTGCCCTTGCCGCGGCGGGCGAGCGCGGCACCGGCCTTGCGCAGGTCGGCCGGGGCCGCGTCGCCCACTCCGTACAGCAGCAGTTCCCGGACCTGGTCTCCGACGCGGACCTGGGCGGGCACGATCTCGCCCGGCTCGCCCTTGGCCTTGTGGAGCGCCAGCAGCTCGTCCAGCGTGAACGGCAGCGACCCGGCCACCTCGGCGTCCGGTGCGACCGGTCCCTGCCGGACGGGGATTCCCACCACCTCGGCCCCGAGGTCGACCGCCGTCTGCGACACGGTGCCGCCGGCACCGTGGATGCGGGTCTCGATGGGCATGGCGGCGGTTCCCCCTCTGAGTCGTGCTGTTCACGGACTGGCCCGCTTCACGGGAATGGCAAGGGCCCCGGCGGTGCCGCCGGGACCGTCACCAGCAAGCCGGGATCGGCGGAGCGGTCAGCCCACGACCCCTTTGAGGGCCTCACCGAGTTCCTTGGCCTCATCGGCGGAGAGCTCGACCACGAGACGGCCGCCGCCTTCGAGAGGAACCCGCATGACGATTCCGCGGCCCTCCTTGGTCACTTCGAGCGGACCGTCTCCCGTCCGCGGCTTCATCGCCGCCATGCGTGAATCCCCTTCCTGCGTAGGGCCGCGGCCTCGCACACCCTTGGCCGCGTGGCCGCGTGTCGCATCCGCGTCATCAGTAGTGGTCCATTATCTCGCCTTCCGGGCGCGAAGTGGTAACGATCAGCCTCCGGATCCGCCCACCTGGGGCGATGCGGCGGCCGGCGCGGCTCCCGGGCACCGGGCCGGCGGGCGCCCTTGCCCCCCGCCTCCGGGTTCGCCGATGGTTGCCTGGGAAGATCTGAACGGACCCTGGAGGACGCCGATGTCTGAGACCGTGCTGTACGACGTGACCGACGGTGTGGGCACAATCACACTGAACCGGCCGGACGGGATGAACTCGCTGACGGGCGAGATGAAGGACCTGCTGCGCGCGACCGTGGTGCGCGCAGCCGCCGACCCGGCCGCCCGCGCGGTGATCCTCACCGGTGCCGGACGGGCCTTCTGCGCCGGGCAGGACCTGCGTGAGCACGGCGACAACCTCGCGTCCGGCAAGGGGCTGGACGACACCGTCCGCAAGCAGTACAACCCGATCGTGCTGGCGATGGCGGGGATGCGCAAACCCGTCGTCGCGGCGGTGAACGGCGTCGCGGCGGGCGCGGGCGCGTCGCTGGCGTTCGCGTGCGACCTGATCGTCGCGTCCGACAAGGCACGGTTCGCGACCGCGTTCACCGGGATCGGCCTCGCCCCGGACAGCGGCATGTCGTGGACGCTGCAGCGTCTCGTCGGCCGCGCCAAGGCCGCCGAGCTGCTGCTGCTGGGCGAGCCGGTCAAGGCGCCGGAGGCCCTGGAGATGGGCCTGGTGAACCGCGTCGTCCCGGCCGACGAGCTGGCCCCGGCGTCGGTGGAGCTGGCCCGCCGTCTCGCCCAGGGCCCGACCGTCGCCTACGGCGCGGTGAAGGCGGCACTCGACCACGCGGCGACGCACGAACTGGCGTCCGCGCTGGAGCGGGAGGCCGAGCTTCAGGACGAGTGCGAGAAGACCAGCGACCACCATGCCGCGACCCAGGCCTTCCTGAAGAAGGAGCAGCCCACGTTCGAGGGCCGGTAGACCGCAGCGGGCCGGTGGGGCTGCCCCCACCGGCCACTGGGGAGTATGCGTCAATGTGGCCGCGGGGTCCCCGGCGGTTTGCTTGACGGTATGACGCAGACAACCGCCGTACCCCCTATTGAGCAGGTCCACGATCAGGTCGCCGTCGCACGCGAGGTGGTCAAGTCGTACGGGACGGGTGACAGCGCCGTGTCCGCGTTGCGCGGTGTCTCGGCGGCGTTCGCGCGCGGCGAGTTCACCGCGATCATGGGGCCGTCGGGCTCCGGGAAGTCGACGTTCCTGCACTGCATGGCCGGGCTGGACACGGTGTCGTCCGGGTCGGTGCTGATCGGCGACGTGGAGATCACGAAGCTGTCGCGG
>NZ_SMKK01000088.1 GCF_004348425.1 Actinomadura sp. 7K507 | reverse complement strand
GGCTTGGGGGCCCGGCCGGCGGCGCGGCGTTCGAGGTACTCGTCCACGCCTCCCGGCAGCATCGACACCCGGCCGTCGCCGAGCAGCGCCACGACATGGTCGGTGATGCGTTCCAGGAAGTAGCGGTCGTGGCTGACGACGACCAGCGTCCCGGGCCAGCCGTCCAGGAGGTCCTCGACCTCGGTGAGCGTCTCGATGTCGAGGTCGTTCGTGGGCTCGTCCAGGAGCAGGACGTTGGGCTCGCCCATGAGGAGGCGGAGGATCTGCAGGCGGCGCCGCTCACCACCGGACAGGTCGCCGACGGGCGTCCATTGCCGGTCGCCCTGGAAACCGAGGCGTTCGAGGAGCTGGCTCGCCGTCCACTCGCGCTTGCCGACGGTGATGCGGCGGCGGATCTCCTCCACCGACTCCAGGACGCGGCGGGACGGGTCCAGCTCCTCCAGGTTCTGCGACAGATGCGCCAGCTGGACCGTCTTGCCCTGCACGACCTTCCCGGAGACCGCCGAGACGGACCCGTCGAGCAGCCGGAGGAGCGTGCTCTTGCCGCTGCCGTTGACGCCCACCAGGCCGACACGGTCACCCGGCCCGAGACGCCAGGTCATCCGCTCGAAGATGGGGCGCCGGTCGCCGCCCTCACCGACCTCGACCGTCACGTCCTCGACGTCGTAGACGGTCTTGCCGAGCCGCGCGGTCGCGAACCGGGTCAGCTCCACCGAGTCGCGCGCCGGCGGCTCGTCGGCGATCAGCGCCTGCGCGGCGTCCACCCGGAACTTCGGCTTGGACGTGCGGGCCTGCGGGCCGCGCCGCAGCCACGCCAGCTCCTTGCGCAGCAGGTTCTGCCGCTTGGCCTCGCTGGCGGCGGCGATCCGGGAGCGCTCGGCCTTCGCCAGGACGTAGGCCGAGTAGCCGCCCTCGTAGCGTTCGACGCGGCCGTCGACGACCTCCCAGGTCCGCTCGGTGACCTCGTCGAGGAACCAGCGGTCGTGGGTGACGACGAGCAGCGCGACCCCGCGGCCCTTCAGATGCCTGGCCAGCCAGGCGATCGCCTCGATGTCGAGGTGGTTGGTCGGCTCGTCCAGCAGCAGCAGGTCGGACTCGGGGACCAGCAGCCCGGCCAGCGCGACGCGGCGGCGCTCGCCCCCGGACATGCCCGCGAGGGGCGCGTCCAGGTCGAGGTCGGCGATCAGGCCGCCGAGGACGTCCCGGACGCGGACGTCGCCCGCCCATTCGTGCTCGGCGCGGTCCCCGAGGACGACGGACCGGACCGTCGCACCCTCAGCGAAATCGTCCCGCTGGGCCAGGAGGCCGAGGCGCAGCCCGCGCGAATGGGTGACGCGCCCGGCGTCGGGCTCGGTCTCCCGCGCGACGACGGACACCAGGGTGCTCTTGCCGCCGCCGTTGCGGCCGACGACGCCGATGCGGTCGCCCTCGTCCAGGCCGAGGGACACGGCGTCGAGCAGCGGTGCGGGCCCGTAGGCCTTGGCGACGTTCTCAAGATTGATCAGATTCACGACGCCACCCAGCCTATTGGCCCGGCCGAGCCGGTCGTACCGGCGGTCAAGGGCCGGGCGGCGGGCCCTGCTGGGGCGGCGGGTACCCGGGCGGGCCGTACCCGGGCCGCGGGCTCTGGTTCTTCTTCCGGCTCGCGGACACGGCGACCACGACCGCGATCACGACCACGGCGGCGAACAGGACGATCACCAGGGCGATCGCACCCAGCAGCACGACGGACGACATCAGACCCGCCTCACGGTTCGGGGGTTCAGCGCACGGCGGGCGGCGACGCCGGTCCGCTGTCGCTCTGGGCCCCAAGGCTAGTGGCCTGCGGTCGCCGCGCCACCACCGAACCGGGCGCGTTGCGGGCGAGGGCGCGGTCGCGGCGCACGGCCAGCAGGACGAGCGTCGCCATCATCGCGATCGACACGACGACCAGCAGCCCGGACAGAATCGTCATCGGTTCACCTCACTGGAGGGAATCGGTGTTCTCCGTGATGTCAATGTGGCCGGAGGATCGGTGGGGTTCAGTGGGTCGGAGGGAATCGGTGTCACCGGTAGAAGACGTCCGTCCGGGGCAGGAAGTTCGCTTGTGTGACGAGCGCAGCTACCCGCCCGCGCGCCGCCGCACTGCGCAGATCACCACGGCGGGTCACACCACGGCGGGTCACACCACGGTCGCGCCCGGGACGGGCCCGGACGCGCGCAGCACCTGCGCGGCGGCGCGCATGCCGTCCAGCGCCTGCGCGAGGTCGGCCGCGTCCTCCTCGGTCTCGGCGAGGAACGCGCACGTGGGACCGGAGCCGGAGACGAGCGCGCCGGCCGCGCCGAGGTCGCGTCCCGCGTCCAGCACGCGGCCCAGCGACGGCCGCAGGGACAGGGCGGCGGGCTCCAGGTCGTTGGTGAGCGCGGCGGCGAGGCCCTTGGCGTCGCCGGTGGCGAGCGCGGTCATCAGCTCCTCGGAGACGCCCGGCCGGGGCGCGGGCTCCCCCTGCTCCTCGCGGAGCCGGTCGCATTCGGCGTAGACGGCGGGGGTGGACAGGCCGCCGTCGGCCGTCGCGAACACCCAGTGGAAGGTTCCGCGGGTGAGGGCGGAGGTGAGCCGCTCGCCGCGTCCGACGCCGACCGCGGTACCGCCGAGGACGGCGAACGGCACGTCGCTTCCGATCTCCGCGCCGAGTTCCATGAGGTCGTCGCGGGTGAGGACGGGGTCCTCCCGGTCGTCCCACAGCCGGGCGCAGGCGACCAGCGCCGCGGCGGCGTCGGCGCTGCCGCCCGCCATTCCGCCCGCGACGGGGATGGCCTTGCGGATCCGGAGCGCGACCCGCGGCTCGACGCCCAGCCGCGCGGCGACGAGCCCGGCGGCCCTGGCGGCGAGGTTGTCGCCGTCGTCGGGGACGCCGGCGACGTCCACCCGCGAGTACGGGGCGGCCTGGACGCGGACCTCCAGCCGCTCCGCGTGCGCTGCGGTGACCTCGTCGAACAGCGACACGGCGTGGAACACGTTGACGAGGTCGTGGTAACCATCGTCACGGATCGGCCCCACGCCGAGCTGGAGGTTGACCTTGGCCGGCACGCGTACGGTCACTGCGCTCACGCGGGAAACCCTACGGCCTAATGGCCCACTCGGGGGTCTGGGGGTCGTCCCCCAGAGTGATGCGCGGAAGTCGGAGGGGCGTTCCGGTCAGCCGCCGCTCATCACGGGGAGGTTGCGGGGGTTGAAGTAGGGGGTCGTGGCGAGTTCGCGGAGCGCCGACATGGCGTGGTCGTCGCCGGTCACCGAGAAGGAGCGGCGCCTGTCGCGGGCGTTCTCGGCCCGCTCGTCGGAGTTGAAGTAGACGACGGCCTTGACCTGCGGATCCTGCAGCGTCTTGGCCGCCTCGCGGAGCCATTCGGCGCGGCGCTCGCCGTAGGACTTCGGGACGCCGAACTCGGCGATCATGATGGGCTTGGGACGTTCCCGCGCCCACCGCAGGAACGGCTCCAGGCTGTCCGACAGGTCGCCGTAGTCGCCGCCCGGCTGGGCGTCGGCGCAGATCCAGTCGACGTGCTCGTCGCCGGGATAGAAGGCGCCGGCGCCGCCGAAACCGCGGGCGGAGGGGCACCACACCCAGGCGACGTTGTGGACCTGCTCCTGCTGGAAGATCTGCCGTATGTGCTTCCACGCGGCGATGAAGGCCTTGGGCGAGTGGACGCGCTTGCGGGCCTGCGCGGTGTCCATGCTCCGCGACCAGCGCAGGAAGATCGGCTTGCCCAGTGCCTTGACGGCACGGGCGCGCCGCTGGATCAGCTCGTCGTGCTCGCCCTGGACGATCTTCCGGGTGTCGGTGCCGCCCCAGGTCAGCAGCAGGTGGCGGTCGCTGTCGGTGACGGACTTCTCCAGCCCGGCGGGGAAGTCGGACGTCCAGCCCCGGTAGCTCTGCACGATGTCGAGCTGCCGCCCGAGTTCCCGCTCGAAGCCGGCGACGGGCTCCATGGGCGGCTTGTCGGCCTTCTCGCCGGGCAGCGCGCCCGACGGGGACGCGGACGGCTCGCCGGAGGGTTCCGCGGACGGCTCATCGGTCCCCTTGCCGCCCTTCTCCGGCGGCACCCAGGCTCCGAAGTAGGCGCCCTCCTGCGGCGGGACCGGGGCCACGCCCGCGCGCGCCGTCGTGGAGATCTTCGGTGCGGCGCCCGCGCCGTTACCGCAGCCCGCCGCCACCGTCGCGATCATCGCCGCGGTGGCGAGCAGCGCCGTCCCCACGATCGGCAACCTCGCCCGCGCCGTCCGCGAACGCGCCTTCACCATCGACCTCCGCTCGTACCGGCCCGGCCACCCTGCGGACCGTTCCGTGCCCCCTGACGGAAATGTCCGCCCTGTCCATTTTCGTACCATGCTTTCGCGACATGCCTTCGCCACGCGTCCCTGGGGAGCGTGGGGATCAACTCCCCCGGCCTGAAGGACCATACTCGGCAATCCGCGCGAAGGCGGCCACGTCCAGAGCTTCGCCCCGCGCCCGCGGATCGACGTCCGCGGCGCGCAACGCCTCCTCGGCGGCGGCCGGGGACCCGGCCCAGCCCGCGAGGGCGGCGCGGAGCGTCTTGCGGCGCTGCGCGAACGCGGCGTCGACCACCGCGAACACCTGCTCACGGGTCGCGGTGGTCGGCGGCGGCTCACCGCGGGCGAACGCGACGAGCCCCGAGTCCACGTTCGGCGCGGGCCAGAACACCGCGCGGCCGACGGCTCCGGCGCGGCGGGCGTTCCCGTACCAGGCGAGCTTCACCGACGGCACGCCGTAGATCTTGCCGCCGGGGTCGGCGACCATCCGGTCGGCGACCTCCGCCTGCACCATGACCAGCGCGGACCGCAGCGACGGCAGGGTGGCCAGCAGGTGCAGCACGACCGGTACCGCCACGTTGTAGGGCAGGTTCGCGACGAGCGCCGTCGGGTCCGGCCCCGGAACGTGTGTGATCTTCATCGCGTCGGCGTGCACGACCTCCAGCCGCGCCGCGCGATCCGGGGCCCGTGCCGCGACGGTGGCGGGCAGCTCGGCGGCGAGCGCCCCGTCGACCTCCACCGCGACGACGCGCCGGGCGTCCGCCAGCAGCGCCAGCGTGAGCGACCCCAGCCCAGGGCCCACCTCGATGACGACGTCGTCCGGCCCCAGCCCCGCGGTCCGCACGATCCGCCGGACGGTGTTGGCGTCGATGACGAAGTTCTGCCCGAGCGCCTTCGTCGGCCTGATGCCGAGCCGCTCCGCCAGTGCCCGCACGTCCGCCGGCCCGAGCAGGCCCGTTGTCTCCCCCACAGGGCAAGTGTCCCAGTTCAGGAGAACAGGAACTTCCCGCAGTTGGGCCACTGCCCCTGCCAGCGCCCGTTCACCTTCTTGTAGAGGAGCTGCGCCCGGTAGGTCTGCTCACCCGGACTGGCGTCGGACGGCCTGCCGCTGCCGCCGACCGACTGCCAGGTGGCCATGGAGAACTGGTAGAGCCCGTAGTACCCGGCCGGGTTCACGGCCTTCGGGTTGTTGCCGGACTCGCACCTGGCCAGGCCGCTCCAGTTGAGCCCGGCCGCCTCGCCCGAGCCCCCGGACTTCGGGCCGACGGCGACGATCCGGGCACGCGGCTTCCGCTTGATCTTCTGCGCCAGGACCTTCCTGACCTTCTTCGTCTTGCCGTTCTTGCCCTTGCGCGGGACGTACGCCCATTTCACGATCTTGATGCCGGAGCGGCCCTCGCGCAGCACCTTCTCGGACCACGGCGCGACCGAGGAGCTCTTCTTGCGCACCGTCTTGTGGGGCGTCTTGATCGTCTTCAGCTTCGGCGCCGACAGCAGCCGCACGATCTTCACGATCTCCCCGGCCGGCTGGTCCACCGCCGGTTTGACCAGGTCGTGCCGGCCCAGCTTGATGCCGGCCTCGGCGAGGACCTGCTGGACGGTCGTGCCCGTCGTCATCGTCTCGGTCTTCTTGCCGTCGACCACGACGACGACCTTGTGCGGCGGCGGGGGGCTGGTGGCGGGCGCGTCCGCGGCGGCCTTGTTCTGCGGCCCCGCCGAGTCGTCACCGCCGCAGGCCGTCGCCAGCAGCGCCGTCACCAGCACGACGGACACGAGGGGGGCCGCCGAAGCTCGGCGCACGGGTTTCCTGAGCACGGGTTTCCACAGCACGGGTTTCCACAGCACGGGGGGTTCCTCCAGTGGGCCGGGCCAAGGGGTGCCCGTTCAACGGCCAGAGACTAGAGGCACCCGGCCCGCCTCCGCCACCGCAACCCCCACATCGACCCCGCCCGCCACCCAGAGCCGCCACGAATCGCGACCGAGCGATCACGACGATCGGACGGGAACGCGCAGCCTGGCAGCGACGTCAATAGATCATGCGCCGATTCCCCCTCATCGGGCTCGCCCTCGTCCTCTTCTGCGGCTGGATGCTCTACCCGGCCGTTCTCACGTACACGTTCGCCCGCGGCGAGCGGGCCACCGCGACCGTCCTCGAATGCACGGGGATCGGCACCTACGGCCGGTACTACACCGACACCACCTGCGTCGGCACCTGGCGCACCGAGGACGGAGAGCGCGGCGACGGCGAGATCTACGGGCTCGACTACGACCAGGCAGTCGCCGCGGGCCGCGACGAGGCCGTCCCCGTACGGATCGGCCCCCTGGGCCCCTACGCGAACGGGTGGGGCGGCTCATGGCACTACTTCCTCACCGCTGTGCCGATCCTCCTCTTCACGCTCCTGTTCGTCTGGATACGCCGGCGATTCATCCTCCCCAGCCGGAGACTCGCCGAATCGATGCTCGCCGCGTCCGGCGACGTGCTCGTCATCTCCGGACGCGACGGGCTGCGGCGCCCGGACGACTCCCCCTACGCCACGCTCGGCACGAGCCTGGAGCCGCCGCCCGGCCACCGGAACCTCACCCTTCCGGGCCGCGCCCCGTACACCCGCGACCAGCCGACGCTGGGGTCGCGCGACCGCCTGTACCGGTTCCAGGCCGTGACGGACACCGCCGGCCGGCCGCTGATGCACGTGGAGCACCGCTCGGACCGCGGCCTGCACCCCGAGCACGTGCTGCTCGACCCGTCGGGCGCTCCGACGCTCCTCATCCGCCCGGACACCGAACGCGGACCGTTCTTCCACCGGCTGCTGGACCCCACCGGCGGCGTCCTCGGAACCGCCGGGCCGGCGGAGGGGCGCAACATGACCACGCTGGAGGTCCGCGGCGGCGACGGAGCCACCGTGGCCACCGCCGCCAAGCTCCGCGGCCGGCGGGTGCTGCGGATCGAGCAGGGCGCGCCGCCGCTCCTGCGCGACGCCTCGATCGCACTCGTCCTCGCCCAGCTCATCAACATCGACTGAGCCCATACCCCGAGGCGTCAACCACCGAGCCCAACCCGCTTGGGCCCCTACCACTGGGCCCTGCCCGAGCCTTCTACCAGGGGCCGAAGACGCGTTCTCCGTTCGCGGCGATCGCCGTGCACAACTCCGCGACCTCCACGCCCTTGACCTCCGCCATCGCGCGGACGGTATGCGGGATCAGGTACGAGGCGTTCGGCTTGCCCCGATGCGGGATCGGGGTCAGGAACGGCGCGTCGGTCTCCACCAGCAGCAGGTCGAGCGGGGCGGTCTTCAGGGCGTCGCGGAGCGGCTCGGCGTTCTTGAACGTGACGTTCCCGGCGAAGCTCATCACGTAGCCGTGCTCAGCACAGATCTCCGCCATGCGGGCGTCGCCCGAGTAGCAGTGGAAGACGACCTTGTCCGGCGCACCCTCCTCCTCAAGGACGCGTAGCACGTCGTCGTGGGCGTCGCGGTCGTGGATGACGAGGGCCTTGCCCGTGCGCTTGGCCATGCCGATGTGGGCGCGGAACGAGCGGTGCTGGTCTTCCTTCGGCGCCCAGTCCCGGTAGTAGTCCAGGCCCGTCTCGCCGATGGCGCGGACCTTCGGATGCGCGGCCAGCCGCTCGACGTCGTCCAGGACGGCGGCGGAGACATCGGTCGCCTCGTTCGGGTGGATCGCCACCGCCGCGTACACGTCGTCGAACTCGGTCGCGGCGTTCACCGCGAAACGCGACGACGGCAGGTCGCAGCCGATCGTGACGATGCGGGCGATGCCCGCCGCCCTCGCCGACCTGAGCTGCTCCTGCACGGGGGTGTCGACGATGTCGAGGTGGCAGTGGCTGTCGAACACGTCCACCGGCAGGCGCTCGGGAAGCGGCGGAAACGAGCGAGCGGACTGCCCGTCCCCGTCCCGGCTCACCGGTTCTCCAGCCGCGCGAGCTCCTCGTCCACCACGGAGGGCTCCAGCTTCTTGAACAGCGGCGTCGGCTTGGTCAGCGGGACGCCCGGCTTGATCGGGATGGACTCCCAGCGGGCCTCGGTCGCGTAGTCGCCGGTCAGGATGCGGTAGTCCGGGCCGCCCTCCTCCGAGACGGTCTTCAGCTCCGGCATGCCGCTCCAGTCGCCCCGCCCGCCGAGCATCTCGTACACCTTCTGCGACGAGTTCGGCAGGAACGGCGTCAGCAGCGTCTTGGCGTCGTCGACGACCTGCAGCGCCGTGTGCAGGATCGACTGGACGCGCGCCGGGTCGTCCTTCAGCTTCCACGGCGCCTGGTCCGACAGGTACCGGTTGGCGTCGCGGACGACGTCGAGCGCCTCGGTCGTCGCGTTCTTGAACCGGGACCGCTCGAGTTCGGCGCCCACGGCCCGGAACGCGTTGCGGCTGCGCTCCATCAGCGCCCGGTCGGCGTCGGTGAGGTCGCCCGCCTCCGGGATCGCGCCGTAGTTCTTCGCCGCCATGTTCACCGAGCGGTTGACGAGGTTCCCCCATGCCGCGACCAGCTCGTCGTTGTTGCGGCGGACGAACTCCGACCACGTGAAGTCGGTGTCCTGGTTCTCCGGCCCGGCGACCGCGACGTAGTAGCGCAGCGCGTCCACGTCGTAGCGCTCCAGGAAGTCCTGGACGTAGATGACGACCTGGCGGGACGAGGAGAACTTCTTGCCCTCCATCGTCAGGAACTCCGACGACACGACCTCCGTCGGCACGTTCAGCCCGCCGAGCGACCCGGGCGTGCCGCCCCTGTCGCCCTGGCCGCTGTAGCCGAGCAGCATCGCCGGCCAGATCTCGGCGTGGAAGACGATGTTGTCCTTGCCCATGAAGTAGTACGACAGGGCGTCCGGGTCCTGCCACCAGGCGCGCCACGCCTCCGGGTCACCGGACCGCCGGGCCCATTCGAGGGACGCGGAGAAGTAGCCGACGACCGCGTCGAACCACACGTACAGCTTCTTGGCCGGGTTGTCGCGCCAGCCGTCCAGCGGGATCGGCACGCCCCAGTCGAGGTCGCGGCTGATCGCGCGGGGCTGCAGGTCGTCCAGCAGGTTCAGCGCGAACTTCAGCACGTTCGGCCGCCACGCCAGCGACCCGCCCTGCTTGCCGCGCAGGTACCGGCCGAGGACCTCGGTGAACGCGGGCAGGTCGAGCATGAAGTGCTCGGTCTCGACGAACTTCGGCTTCTCCCCGTTGATCCGCGACACCGGGTTGATCAGGTCGACGGGGTCGAGCTGGTTGCCGCAGTTGTCGCACTGGTCGCCGCGCGCCCCGTCGTACCCGCAGATCGGGCAGGTGCCCTCGATGTAGCGGTCCGGGAGCGTCCGGCCGGTGGACGGCGAGATCGCGCCCATCGTCTTCTGCGGGAAGATGTAGCCGTTGTCGAACAGGCCCTTGAAGATCTCCTGGACGACCGCGTAGTGGTTCAGCGTCGTCGTCCGGGTGAACAGGTCGTAGGACATCCCGAGGCCGTGCAGGTCCTCGGTGATCACGCCGTTGTAGCGGTCGGCGAGCTCGCGGGCGGTCACGCCCTCCTTGTCGGCCTGCACCTGGATCGGCGTGCCGTGCTCGTCGGTGCCGCTGACCATCAGGACCTTGCTGCCCGCCATCCGCTGGTAGCGGGCGAACATGTCGGCGGGCAGCGCGAAACCGGAGACGTGCCCGATGTGACGGGGCCCGTTGGCGTACGGCCATGCGGGCGCGGTCAAGATGTGACGGCTTGACGAGGACATGAAATCAAGGGTAGTCGCGCCACGGGGGCCGACGTACGCCAGTAGCCTGGTCCGGGCCCGTGGCGCAGGGCGCCCGCGCGCCGCCGTCGGTCACAGATTCTGTAGAAGGCAAGACTCTGTAGAAGGCAGAAGCGAGGCATGGCCCACACCACGGCCGACGAGCAGGCGGCGGGACCGCAGGACACGCGACCGAAGGACGCGGGACCGGACGGGTCCGTTCGGCGCCTCGCCGCTCGGGCGGTCTCCAGGGTGCGGCGGACGCGCCGGGTGGTGTGGCTGTCGCTGCTGGTGGCCGCCGCCGCGGTGCTCGTGCAGTGGGTGATCTTCACGCCGCCGCTGTACTTCGACCCGTACTACGTGTGGCTCGCCGCCCGTTCCTGGCCCGACATCCCGCTCGACCAGTGGCCGTTCTGGGAGGTCCCCCACCAGGTCACCCGGGTCGGGCTCGTGCTGCCCGCGCGGCTCGCGCAGGAGGTCCTCGGGCCCGGCGAGGCCGCGTACTTCGCCGTCGCGGCGCTCGGCGGCTGCGCGTTCTTCGCCGGGACGTACCTGGTCGTCCGGTCGCTGTTCGGGGACGTGGCGGGGATCGCGTCCGCGGCGATCCTGCTCGTCCACCCGTTCTTCACGATGACCAATCCGTTCGGCCACGAGATCACCTGGTCGACCGGGGTGATGCTCCCGGACATGCCGGGCGCGGGGCTGTTCGCGATCGGGATGGCGGGCCTGGTCGTGGCGGGCCGCAGGACCGGGCGGGCCCAGACCCGGATGCTCCTGGCCGCCGGGGTGTTCCTCGGCGCGTCGTTCCTCGTCCGCGAGTTCCTGGCGTTCCTGTTCCTCGCCATCCCGGTCTACCTGGCGCTGCTGCGGATCCCGTGGCGCCGCAACGTCACGGTCGGCGCGCCGATGCTGGCGATCCTGGTGCTCAACCTCGTCCACAACCAGCTGGTCTGGGGCACCCCCCTCGCCGGGCTGGTCTCGGCCGCCACGCACGGCGGCCAGTCCCGCGACTACGTGACGCGCGAGCTCGCGCTCCGCTCGTTCACGCGGGCGATGCACGACTGGCACCCGCTCGGGCTCGTCTTCACCATCGCGCTGGCGCTCACCGTCGTCGGCTGGGCCGTCACCCGCGACCGGCGGCTCGCGCTGGTCCTGGTGTGGTTCTTCACGCTCGCCGTCCCGCTGACGCTGTTCTCCGGCGTTCTCGACCCGAACGACATCAAGCTGCGGGCGTGGCTGCAGCGGTACTGGTTCGCGGTGCTGCCCGCACTCCTGGCCGGCGGGTTCGGGTCGCTGGTCCTCATGTTCCGGATGCTGCCGTCCGGGCTCATGTCCCGGCTGCGCCCGCTCGTCGTCGTGCTCGCCGGCACCGTACCGGTCGCGCTGGGCGGGATGTACGCGATGAGCGCCGTCCGCGCCGTCCCCGACCTGCCGCGCGACAAGGCGTGGACCGAGTTGCGCGGCCATCTCGCCGGGAACCCCGGCATCACGCTGATCTGCGCCGACCGGCGCCTCGCCCAGACCCTCACGTTCTACACGCGGGACGCGTGGGGCGACCCGGTGTGGCAGGGCGAGATCCGCGACTTCCCGCACTACCTGCCGAAGGTCCCGGTGAACGCGACGGAGGGCCCGTTCCTCTACACCCGCTGGCGCGGCATGGAGTCACAGATCGCCTCCGGCTGGCGCCCCTCCCCCGCCCAGGGCTGGACCCTCACATGGCGCTCCTCCGACGGCGTCCTAGAGCTGTGGAATCCCCCGGCCGCTCAGCCCTGACGGGCCCATGCGACCCAGTCGCCGGATACGGTGCGGCGGCTGTCGACGACGTGCCAGCCGGGCGGGGCGCCGTGCCGCCAGGACGCGGTGGCGGGGACGTCCTCGGGCCATGCCAGGACGACGAGGTCGGCGTCCTCCGGCGGCGGGTACCAGCGGGCGTCGAAGACGTCGCCCTCGCTCCACCACGCCCAGTAGTAGTGCGACAGGCGGATCGTCCACGGGATGTTCCAGTCGACGGCGATGGACGGCTGCTCGCGCAGGTCGGCACTGTGGCGCAGGTCGGTGTGCGCGGTCGTGTCCCGCACCAGCGGACGGGCTATGCGGTCGGCGGCGGTGACGCACATGCCGGCCGCGACGACGGCCAGGACGCACGCGAGCAGCGGCGGGCCGTGGCGCCGCAGCCGGACGAACACCACGGACGTGAAGAGCAGCACGAGACCCGCCCAGGTGGCGTGCCACAGGTGGAACGCGGTCCAGTCCCAGGTGAGGAACGAAGTCTCGGGGAAGTCGAAGCCCGTGTAGGTGTACATGCTGAGCAGGTCGCCCGCGTACCACTGGACCACGCCCGCGGAGACGAGGGTCAGGGTGGCCGCGGCGGCCGCCGCCCACAGCAGCGTCCGCTGTGACGCGCGCAGCAGGACCGCGACCCCGATGATGAACAGGATCGGGGTGACGCAGGCGAGGTAGCGGCCGTAAGCGTAGTTGCCGATGCGGTACTCGACCGGCAGCGCCGCCGCGGTGGCGAACGCGATGCCCGCCACGACCACGATGACGGCGAGGGCGAGCGCCCGCGTCCGCCCGGACGTGCCGGGCAGGCCGGACGCGGCGGCGGAAGGGCGGATCGCGACGAACGCGACGGCGGCGAGGCCGACCGCCGCCATGCCCCCGGTGGCGACGGCCTGGTACCAGACCTGCCCGGTGCCGATCGACAGGATCCAGGCCCAGCCTTCCTCCCTGGTGAGCCGCCACGCGACGTTGGCGCCGAGGTCGTTGTCCCCATACGGGTACATGTGCGGCAGCAGCGAGTCGTTCAGCATCTTCCCCACGGCCGCGCCGCCCGCGGCGGCGAGGGCGGCGAAGGACACGTCCCGCCGCGGCCGCCACCGGCACACCAGCGCGGCCACCAGCAGCGCCGCGTGCACGGCCAGCATGATCGCGCCGCGCGAATGGCAGGCGTAGGCGTAGGCGGCGAGCAGCGACGCGCCCGTCCCGGCCAGGTGCAGGCGGGCGGGCGAGCGCCGTCCCGGCCCGGGGTGCGGGGCGTTCAGCCAGGTGTGGGCGAGCAACAGCCAGCCGGCAACGATCACCGGCAGGATCGCGTCGGTCAGCACGAACGCGGAGTAGAACAGCACGCACGGCAGCATCGCCGTCACGTGCGCGAAGACGTACGACCAGGCCCGGCCGACCCGCAGGCGGCGAAGCAGCAGGTAGGCCAGCGGCAGCATCGCCGCGCTGATCAGCGCGTTGATGACCAGCGCACCTCGGTAGACGCTCACCGGGTCGTCGCCGAACCAGAACGCGGGCGTGAGCAGCAGCGGGTATCCGCCCTGGTAGACGGTCCCGGCCGACATGTCGGCGTCGGGTCCGCCGGTCAGGACGCGGGCGGCGAACAGGTAGCCGGACTCGTCCGGCGTCGCCACCGGCACCGTCTGCCCCGAGCCCAGCCAGAGCCGTACCGCGACCTGCGCGAGCCAGCCGAGGACGAACAGCCGCGCCCAGCGGCGGCGATTCACCGCGGCCGGAACGGCGCCCTGGTCAGCGGGGGTGACGGGTGGGCGCGCCACGGCCGGGGACGAGGAATCGGCGCCCGCCGGGATTCGCGTGCTCATCGGCGTGAGGGCCTCCCGGGCACGGACCGGGCGCTGTCGTCCGGCCCGGCGGGAGAGCCGTCACCCGGTGCCGGCCACCGAGGATGAAAGATGCTCACTGGCAGAAACCGGCCTGGCCGTCACTTTCCGGACGAGCCGTCCTCGCCGTCGTCCTCGGCCGCCTTCGCACCCGCATTCGCACTGGCCTTCGCACCCGCTTTACCGGCCGCCTTCCCGGCGGGGACCTTCTTGCCCTGCGCCTTCTCGTCCCGCTCGGCGGCGACGGTCTGGTCGGCCGTGTCGGTCGCGTCGGTCGTGTCGGTCGCGTCGGTCTCGCCCTTGGCGACCCTCTGCGCGGCGGCGTCCACGACCCCGGCGGCCTCCTCGGCCGCGTCGGTGAGCGGCGGGTGCTGGCGGCGGCGGATGCCCAGGATGCTGACGAACAGCGAGGCGAAGATGGCCTGGAAGCTCATCACGAACGCGGTCGCGGCGGGAACGACGATGCGCAGCGAGTGGCGCGGGTCCAGCTCGCCGAAGCTGTTGAGCCGCCAGTGCAGGAGCGACGCGACGAGACCGGCCAGACCGCCGACCGCGAGGAGCCCGCCGAGCAGCAGCCCGCGTTCCAGGCTCCACCAGTCGATGATCTTCTGGACGCGGCTGTCGTGCGGGAGGAATCCCTCCTGCATCGCGTACACCTTCGTGAGCAGCGCGAACAGCACCGCCTGGAAGCCGATGACCAGCGCGGCGCCCGCGCCGACGAGGGTGTCGACGTCGAAGGCGACCTCCCCGACCGTGACCGGGCCGGTCGACAGCGCGATCCCGGCGACCAGTCCGAGAGTCATGAAGACGAGACCGGGGATGAGGAACAGCCAGCGCGGGCTGTAGAGCATGAGGAAGCGGAGATGACGCCAGCCGTCACGCCAGGTGTTCAGGTGCGGGGCGCGGGTCCGCCCGTCCGGCGACAGCGTCGTCGGCACCTCGCGGATGTCGTACCCCTGGAGGGTCGCCTTGACGACCATCTCGCTGGCGAACTCCATGCCGCCGGTCTGCAGCCCGAGCCGCATGATCGCTTCCTTGTTGAAGGCGCGCAGCCCGCAGTGGAAGTCACCGATCTTGCTGCGGAAGAACAGCCGGCCGACGAAGCTCAGCACCGGGTTGCCGAGGTAGCGGTGCAGCGCCGGCATGGCGCCCTCGGCGATACCGCCCTTGAAGCGGTTGCCCATGACGAGGTCGGCGCCGTCGCGAAGCTCGTCCAGGAACGGCCCGAGCGTGGCGAAGTCGTAGGAGTCGTCGGCGTCGCCCATCGCGACGTACGTGCCGCGCGCCGCGGCGATCCCGCCCATGAGGGCGTTGCCGTACCCCTTGTCGATCACCGGCACGACGCGCGCGCCGGCGTCGCGGGCGAGCTGCTGGCTGCCGTCGGTGCTGCCGTTGTCGGCGATGACCACCTCGCCGTCGATGCCCTTGTCCTCGAAGAAGCCGATGGTCTTACGGACGCAGGTCTCGACCGTCTCGGCCTCGTTCAGACATGGCATCACTACGGAGAGTTCCACGCGATCTCCTTCGTTACCCCTGGTGACCGTCTGCGGTGTGATCCATTAATCTCATTGGTTCCGCGGCGCGGCCCGTCGTCAGTTCATGATGCCTGCCGAGGACGGGTAATGATGGCCGCTCTCGTCAAGAGCACCCGTATCGTGTTGCCCACTTGCAACCGAAAGACCCTCTCCGCCACGGTCGCGGGCGGCAGGCTAGGACGTCAAGCATACGGGCACAGCGGCCCGGAAAGGTTGGGTCGGCTGTGACGCGCGACGGGGAACGCAGTGCCACCGGACCGGGGGCCGGACACCGAAGGGGAGGTGCGGCTGTGGCGGGCGAATCGCCGCAGGGCACGGCGCTCGGCGCGGCACCGGGCGCCGCGCCGGACCAGGCCGCGCAGGACAGGGTCGCGGGGGGCGACGACGACATGGGGAGCGACTCCGCCGGTACGGCGCGGGACGGTGGGCCGGGCGTGGCGGGAACCGCCGAGGGCCGCGACACGCCCGGCGGCACGAAGATCGCGGAAGAATCGGACCACGGGATTTCGGACGACCCGGAAACGGCCATCAAGTCCGGACCGAAGTCCGGACCGGCGCGATCCGCCGAGGCCGGCGAATCGCCTGCCACCGGCGACGACGCATCCGGCGAGGCCGCGGAACCCGGTCGGCGGCGGCGCGCCCGGGGGCTGTGGACGCTGGCACGCCGGAACCCGACCTTCAGTGTGATCATTGCCACAGCGGCGCTGCTCCGGGTCATCGCGATGCTCGGCTACCAGCCGGTGATGTTCTTCAACGACAGCTTCGACTACCTGCACGTCGCGACCGACCCGTACCCGCACCCGCTGCGCCCCGACGGCTACGCCTTCCTGCTCGTGCTGCTCAAGCCGTTCCACAGCTTCGCGCTCGTCGCCGCCGTGCAGCACCTCATGGGCCTGTCCATGGGCGTGATGATCTACGCGCTGCTGCGGCGCAGGTTCGGGCTGCCCGGCTGGGGCGCCGCGCTCGCCGCGGCGCCGGTCCTGCTGGACGCCTACCAGCTGCAGCTCGAGCACCTCGTGCTGTCGGACACGATGTTCACGTTCCTGGTGATGAGCGCGGTGACGCTGCTGCTGTGGCACGACCGGCCGTCCTGGAAGATCGCGGCGGCGGTCGGACTGATCATCGGGCTGTCCTGGCTGACCCGCTCGGTCGGGATGCCGGTGCTCCTCGGCGTGCTGGTGTACATGCTGATCCGGCGCAGCGGCTGGAAGCTCATGGGCGTCACGCTGGCGGCCTGCATGCTGCCCGTGGTGTCCTACATGGGCTGGTACAAGCTCGACAGCGGCAAGTTCGCGATCACCGAGAGCAACGGGATCTTCCTGTACGCGCGGGTCTACAAGTTCGCCGACTGCCACAAGATGGGCGACCTGCCGGTGCGCGAGTACGCACTGTGCACCGAGCCCGCGAACCGGCTGCCCAACTCGCAGGACGGGATCTGGAACGCCCAGTCCCCGCTGAACCGCTACCCCGGCATGCGGTTCGGCCCCGACAACAACGCGCTCAGCAACGACTTCGCCAAACGGGCGATCATCGCGCAGCCCGGCGACTACCTGCAGGTGGTCGCGTACGACTTCTTCCGGGTCTTCCGATGGGAGCGGACAGTCTTCCCCGACCCGGACACGTACAAGCAGTACGAGTTCCGCCAGACCACGAGCAGGACGCTGCCCGACTGGCGCATGCAGGGCGGAAGGACCGCGGTCTCCGAGGCGAAGGCGTACGAGCGGGGCGACGCCGAGACCCGCGTCGTCGAGCCGTTCGGCGGCATCGCCCGCGGGTACCAGGACGTCTTCTACCTGCGCGGCACGATGGTCGGCGGCATCCTGCTCCTCGGCCTCGCCGGGCTCATCCCGCTGTGGCGCCGCTTCGGCGGCCAGGCGTTCCTGCCGTGGACGCTCGCGACCGGCCTGCTGCTGGCGCCCGCCGCCACCGCCGAGTTCGACTACCGGTACGTGCTGCCCGCCGTCCCGCTGGCGGCGCTCGCCGCCGGGATGGCGTTCTCGCCGGAGTCCCGCAGGACGGTCGCCGGCTGGGGACGCCGCCTGCGGCCCGGCTCCGCCGCCGCCGACGCGCCAGAGGTCCCGGCCGAGCAGGCCGAGCCGAAGGTCCCGGAGGTCGCGGCCAAGTAGGCCCCGCGCTTAGTGGTCCGCGTCGTAAGTTCCTCGGGGGTCAGGCTGCGGTTGGCAGAGCGGGCTGATGTTGGTGCTGGGTTTCGTGCTCGGCTTCTTCGTGCTGCTGGATTCGGTCCAGTAGGTTCTGCAGGTCGGCCCGGGTGAACTTCCAGTTGAAGGGCCGGGCGGTCTGGTTGTACCGGTGCTCGAAGGCGGTCAGCCGGTCTTGGACCTGGTCCAGGTCGGTGAAGTCGTTGGGAGCCAGGACCTTGCGCTGGAGGATGGAGAAGTAGATCTCCACCTGGTTCAGCCACGAGGCGTGTACCGGTGTGTGGACCATGACCGTGTTCGGGTAGCGGCTGGTCAGCCGGTCGATCGCGGCCTGGCCGCGGTGGGAGGAGCCGTTGTCGACGATCCAGAACACCCGGCGGGCCGAGGCGTAGGGTTGGCGGGTCATGACCTCGTCGACCAAGTCGGTGAACGGGTCGATCCCGGTGGTCTCGCTGCATAGTCCGATGACTTGCGCGTGGTGGACGTCGTAGGCGGCCAGATAGGCCAGTGCGCCGCCGCGGTCGTATTCGTGCTCGACGCGCATGGTGCGCGAGGTGCCCGGCGGCAGGGTGGGATGGCAGCGGCAGCGCGCCTGGATCGAGGTCTTCTCATCGGAGGAGATCACATACTCGTCGTCGCAGAGCCGGACGCCGTCGAAGATCCGGGCGTACAGGTCCAGCACACGGTCGGCCTTGACGGCGAAGGCCGGGTCGCGGATGAACAGCCAGGACCGGTGTTGCCAGGGCTTGAGCGCGTCGGCGGCCAGGATGCGGCGCACGGTGGAGGCCGACATCGCCGGTGCGACGCCGCGGGCCACGACCTGATCGGCCAGGTCACCACAGCTCCAGCGTGACAGCGGGATCCCGGTCTCGGCCGGCAGTTGGCAGGCCAGCGCCTTGACCTCGGTGACCTGGGCCGGGGTGAAACGGGTCGGCCGCCCGGACCGGGGCCGGTCGGCCAGGCCCGCCGCGCCCTGGTCGGCATACCGGCCGCGCCAGAGCCGGGCGGTGTCGACGCTGATGCCCCGGAGGCGGGCGATCTGGGCGTTGGAGCAGCCATTGGCGGCGTCCAGCACGATCTGGGCCCGGACCACGTGCTGGTGAGCAGCGGTGCGGGAGGAGGCGAGCTTGGTCAGCCGACGCCGTTCGGGGCCGGTCAGGGTGATCTGGCGAGCATGAGAGGCGGGCACCGCAGAGCCTTCTGGACAAGATCGTGAACGGGGAGATCCGATCTTGTCCGCCCGTGCCCGGCACCCACGCCGGACACGCCGCAGCAGGCAAGATGGCCGCATGCCGCCTGCGATTCCTGCCTCGACCAAGACTTCACTGGCCCAGCGGCTGCGCTCGCACGCCCGCCAGCACTGGCCCCAACTGCGTGACCTGCACATCCACTACCACGGCCAGTTCGCCTACGTCGAAGGAGAACGGCCCGACGGCCACCGGCAGCCCCTCATCCGGCTCCGCTACGGCGGATCGGCCTCAACCTGGGGATTCGGCCTCTACCTGGCCAGCAGCGGGAAATACGAGAACCAGATCTTGCCCAACGGCATGACCGCGGGCACCCCACAAGAAGCTCTCGACTGCGCCTGCGGCCTCTACCTCGGCAACTGACCGCGCTCAGCCCCCGAGGAACTTACGGCGCAGACCACTTAGTAGGTACCGCGCTCGGGTAGGTACCGCGCTCGGGTAGGCGCCGTGGCTCAGGTAGGCCCAGCGCCTCGGGTCGGCCCCGCAGCTCAGGTAGGGCCGCGCTCGAACGGGGTGCGGCGGTTACCAGGCGTGCACGCGGCGGAGGTGGAACACCATCGCCACGTCCTCGCCGCCGCGGGCCTTCGGGATCTCCTCCTTCTCGCCCCGCGTCGCGGACAGCGCCTTGACGTTCTGGCTCTGGCAGCGGGGGCAGGAGCGATCCAGCCAGGGCGTCATGCAGGGGTGCCCGCCGCGCTCGTAGATGACGGCCGCGTTCCCGTGCCCGTCACCGCAGTGTCGTACCTCCAGCTCCTCCTTCCAGTAAGTCGAGCAGTTCCGGCACTCGAAGACCCAGGTCTCATGGCTCGACCATGCCTCCCGCACGCCCATCACCCCCTCGGTACGCCCGGGTATGCCAAACGCCGCATTCCAAACGCCGTATGCCAAACACCAACAATGGGTGTTATTCCCCCGTACCGCCGGTCGCATCGCCCCGGCGGCGATTACTTCACCAGGCCCGCTACTTCTTCAGGCCCGCTACTTCTTCCTGGACTGGACGACGGCGTCGTAGACGACGCGCTTCGGGGTGCGGTTCTCCTTGGCGACGTCCGCGATGGCCTGCTTGCGGGGCGTTCCGGCGTCCACCCGTTCGGCGACCACGGCCGCCAGGTCGGCCGGGTCCGAGAGCCCCTCCGGCTCGGGCGCGCCGCCGACCACCACCGTGATCTCGCCGCGGACACCGTCCGCGGCCCATGCGGCGAGCTCGCCGAGCGTCCCCCGGCGGACCTCCTCGTAGGTCTTGGTCAGCTCCCGGCAGACGGCGGCCTGGCGGTCCGCGCCGAACGCGTCCGCCATGGCCGTGAGCGTGACGGGCAGCCGGCGCGGCGACTCGAAGAACACCATCGTGCGCGGCTCGGCGGCCAGCGCCTCCAGCCGCCGGGACCGCTCGCCCGGCTTGCGCGGCGGGAAGCCCTCGAAGCAGAACCGGTCCGCGGGCAGGCCCGACACGACCAGCGCGGTCGTGACGGCGGACGGTCCGGGCAGCACCGAGACCGGCACCTGTTCGGCGACGGCGGCCCGGACGAGCCGGTACCCGGGATCGGACACGCCCGGCATCCCCGCGTCGGTGATCACCAGGACGTCCCGCCCGGCCAGCAGCTCCGCCAGCAGTTCCGCCGTCCTGGCCTTCTCGTTCTGGTCGTAGTAGGACACGACGCGGGCGGTGAGCTCGACGCCGAGGTCGCCCGCCAGCCTGCGCAGCCTGCGGGTGTCCTCCGCCGCTATCACCGGAGTCCCGGCCAGCGCCGCCCGCAAACGCGCGGACGCGTCCTCCGCCCGCCCGATCGGCGCCGCCCCCAGCAGCAGGTTCCCACTCACGCGCCGCATTGTCCCACCGGGTGCTCGCGGGCGTCTCATCCGCGTTCCGGGGACGCCCTAAACTCCCAGGATGGCTACGACGGATCTGGTTCCCGCCTCGGCCGTCGGGTCGCGGCGCAGGCCCCCGCTCCGGGACTGGCTCGCGCCCGCGATCCCGGGCAGCCGGCCGCTGGCCTGGCTCGGCGCGCTGCTGGTGACGCTGTTCGCGGGCTACCTGCGCTTCGACGGGCTGGGGACGCCGAAGGCCGTCGTGTTCGACGAGACCTACTACGCCAAGGACGCGCTGGCCCTGCTGGAGTTCGGCTGGGAGCACAACACCGTCGAGAACGCCGACAAGATGCTCATCGCCGACCCGGACGCGAACATCTGGGCCAACGGCGCCGCGTTCGTGGCGCATCCGCCGTTCGGCAAGTGGATGATCGCGATCGGCGAGTGGATGTTCGGCGCGACGCCGTTCGGATGGCGGTTCATGCCCGCCCTCCTCGGGACGCTGTCGGTGCTGATCCTGTGCCGGCTCGCCCGCCGGATGACCGGCTCGACGCTGCTGGGCTGCGCCGCCGGACTGCTGCTGGCGCTGGACGGCCTGCATTTCGTGACCAGCCGGACCGCGCTGCTGGACGTCTTCGTGATGTTCTGGATCCTCGCCGGGTTCGCCTGCCTGGTGAACGACCGGGACCGCTCCCGCCGCGTCCTCGCCGAGAAGATCGAAGGCGGGGACACCTCGGTTCACGGGCCGTTCCTCGCGCACGGCTGGCGGTACGCCGCGGGGGTCTGCCTCGGCCTGGCCTGCGCCACCAAGTGGACGGGCGTCTTCTACGTCGCCGCGTTCGGGCTGATGGTCGTGCTGTGGGACTACGGCGCCCGCCGCGCGGCCGGGGTCCGGGCGCCGTTCGCCGGGACGATGCGGCTGGAGGCCGTCCCCGCGTTCTTCCAGCTCGTCGTGGTCGGGCTGGTGACCTACGTGGCGACCTGGTGGGGCTGGATCTTCAAGCCGGGCGGCTGGGGGCGCGGCGACGCGTCCGGCTTCGTGCTGTGGCGGCCGTTCGAGGCCCTGCCGGACCTGTGGCGCTACCACGGGCAGATACTCGGCTTCCACAGCGGCCTGGACGACGATCACCCGTACCAGTCGTGGCCGTGGGACTGGCCGATCCTGCGGCGTCCGGTCGCGTTCTTCTACACCGAGCCGAAGAACGCGTGCGGCGACGCGGGGCGCTGCTCCCGCGAGATCCTCGGGATCGGCACGCCCGCGCTGTGGTGGGGCGCGCTGGCCGCGCTGATCGTCGTCGCGTTCATCTGGGTCATGCTGCGGGACTGGCGGGCCGGGGCGATCCTGCTCGCGTTCGCGGCGGGCTGGCTGACCTGGTTCCCCTCGGCGTTCAACGAGCGCACGATGTTCCTGTTCTACGCGACGCCCCTGATCCCGTTCATGGTGCTCGCGGTCGTCCTCGTGCTCGGGTATCTGATAGGACCCGCGCCCGCCGGAGTGGCGGGCGCGCATGCCGTGCGTCCCGGTGGACACGACCCGCTCGGGGAGGGCGGAGCGCACACGCCGGATTCCGTCCCGCACGGGGAGGGCGGGACGCACACGCCGGAACCCGTCCCGTCGGCGGGGATGCGGCGGCTGGTCGGCGCGGCGGTCGCGGGGGCGTTCATGCTGGTGGTGCTGGCGAACTTCGCGTACTTCCACCCGATCCTGTCCGCCGACACGATCCCCTACGACGACTGGGACCAGCGGATCTGGTTCCAGTCCTGGGTCTGACGCCCGCCGGGGTCAGGTGGCGGCCTCGGCGGTGACGGCCGGGGCGGCGGCACGGGGACGGAGCGTGCGGGCGCCGAGGAGGCAGAGCACCAGGGCGAGGACGCCGCCGACGCCGGCCCCGGCGAACGCGCCGGAGACACCCCCGGCTTCCTGCCCGATGCCGGAGACGAGGGAGCCGACGGAGGTGCCCGCGCCGACCGCCGCGACGACCCACGCGAACGCCTCGGTGACGGTCCCGGTCGGCGCGAGCCGGTCGACGAGCGCGAAGCTGCACGCCAGCACGGGTGCGAGGAAGACGCCGCTGACGAACGCGAGCACCGACATGACCGGGAGGCCGGGCGCGAGGACCAGCGGGACGTATCCGGCGGCAAGCGCGGCGAGCAGCCACGGCAGCCGCCGGTGCGGCTCGCCCGCCCACGGCCGGGCGCCGTAGACGAGGCCGCCGGCCAGCGCGCCGCCCGCCATGCACGCCAGCAGCAGCCCGGACGCCAGGTCGCGGCCGTACCGTTCGGCGTAGGCGACGACGGCCACGGCGTAGACGCCGAGCGCGATGCCCGCGCAGGCGAGCGACAGCAGCAGGATCCGCAGCCCCGGAGAGCGCAGCGGCCCCGCCCAGTCGGCGGCGCGCGGCTCGCTCCGCCATCGGCGCGACGGCCCGGACAGCACGACGACCAGGGTTCCGGCGATGCCGAACGCGCCGGTGAGCAGCAGCGCGGCCTCGGTGTTCAGGACGGCCGCGGCGACGACGATCAGCGGGCCGACGGTGAAGAGGATCTCCTGGGAGGCCGCGTCGAGCGCGTAGGCGGCGTCGACCTGCTCCTGGCCGTCCAGGACGTCCGGCCAGAGGGCGCGCAGCCCCGCCTCCAGCGGCGGTGTGGCGAACCCGGCGATGACCACGGCGATGACGGACACCGGCAGCGGTCCGGCGCCGGCGACGGCGAGCAGCCCGAAGCCCCCGGCGGACGCGCAGGCCGCCGGGAGCAGGACGGGCGGCTGGCCGAACCGGTCCATGACGCGGCCGAGGACGGGCTGGCCCGCGGCCGTCGCGAGGCCGAGGATCGCGGCGAGCGTCCCGGCGAGGGCGTATCCGCCGCCGTCCGCGCGGATGTGGAGCACCACGGCGAGCATCCCCATCCCGTTCGGCAGCCGCCCGAGGAGGGTGCCGCCGAGCAGCCTTCCCGCGTACGGCCTCCGCAGGAAGACGACATAGCCGCGCATAGATGGCCCCCGCAAGATCGCAGTCATACGTATTACTTGCCGAGTCATACGTACCACTTGAGGGCGGCTCCGCTCTAGTCTTATTTCCGTTCCGATCCGCCCGCAGGAGGCACCCGTGTCGTTAGCCGGCCGTCCCACCAGCAAGGACGTGGCTCAGGAGGCCGGGGTATCGCAGTCCACGGTCTCGCTCGTGCTGGGCGGCAAGTGGGAGGGCCGGGTCTCCCCCGCCACCGCGCGCGGCGTCCGCGACGCCGCCGAACGCCTCGGCTACCGCCCCAACCAGGCGGCCCGGAACCTGCGGCTCGGCACCACCCGGACCGTCCTGCTGCTCGTCCCGACCCTGACCGCGCCGTTCTTCGGCCCGGTCTACACGGGCGCGGCCCGGGTAGCCGCCCGGCACGGCTTCGGCGTCGTCGTCTCGACCTGGCCGGACGACGCGGCAGGCCCCGCCGACAGCCCCTTCGGCGCCCAGAACGAGGCCATCGACGGCATCCTCGCGTCCTCCATGGCCGTGGAAGCCCTCGGCGATTTCCGCGAAACCCCCGCCGTGATGCTCGACAGCGGCCCCCACGCCCCCCGCACGGACGACTACGTCCCCACGGTCGACTTCGGGGTCGCCGACGGGGCGCGGGCGATCGTCGCGCATCTCGCCGGGCTCGGGCACCGGCGGATCGGGCACGTGGCCGCCGCGGTCGACCAGTGGACGTTCCACGCTCGCGGCGACGCGCTCTCCGCCGCGGTCGCGGCGCTGCCCGGCGGGCGGCTGACCCGGTCCGCCTGCGCGATCGACGTCACCTCGGCCAAGGACGCCGCCGGGCGGCTGCTGGACGGCCCCGACCGGCCGACCGCGCTCGTCTGCGACGACGACCTGATCGCCGCGGGCGCGTACAAGGCGGCGCGGGCGCGCGGACTCGACATCCCGGCCGACCTGTCGGTCACCGGGGTCGACGACGTGCTGCTCGCCACCGCGCTGGAACCCGAGCTGACCACCGTCCGGCTCCCCGCCGAGGAGCTGGGCGCGCAGGGCATGACGGCCCTGCTCGACCTCCTGTCCGGCGGCCACCCGGCTCCCCGCGTCCTTCCCGGCGAGCTGATCGTCCGCGATTCCACGGCTCCACCCGCCCGGTGACCGGAAGCCCGGCCCACAGGTTCTTCAAGCACCGGGACCGGCCGTAGCGCCGGACGTACCCGCAGCTCATGCGGCACTTATATCCGCGATCATATTGATCCGGGCCCAATATCAATATTGGACATCGTCGTGGCGGACTGGTGTGCTCGCCGTATGCGAACAAGATCAGCCCGATTCAGGACCGTCCTCGGGGCCACCGGCCTCGCGCTCTCCCTCCTCGGCTCGTCCGCCGGATGCGGCGGCGGCCCGGAGACCGGGAACGCGACCCCGAAGAGCGCCACCGGCGGGCTGCAAGCGTCGCCGGAGCGTGCCGCCGCCCCGTCCCAGGGCGCGGTCGACAAGGAGTTCCGCGCACTCGAAAAGAACCGCCAGGTGCGCATCGGCGCGTATGCCATCGACACCGGCGACGGGCGGGCCGTCGGATACCGCGCCGGCGAGCGTTTCCCCTTCCTGTCCACGTTCAAGGCCGTGGTGTGCGGCGCGGTCCTGCAGAAGGCCCGCCGCTCGGACCCCGGCCTGATGGACCGTGTCATCCGCTACAAGGAGTCCGACCTTGTCGACCACTCCCCCGTCACCGAAAAGCACGTGAAGACAGGCATGACCGTCGCCGAACTGTGCCGCGCGGCGATCGTCGTCAGCGACAACACCGCCGCCAACCTGGTGCTGAAGCAGATCGGCGGCCCCGCCGGGGACACCGCGTTCTTCCGCTCGCTCGGCGACCGGCACAGCCGGCATGACCGCTGGGAGCCCGAGGCCAACGACTGGAAGCCCGGCGAGGTCCGCGACACCCTCGTGCCGCGGGGCTGGGCCCACGGCCTCCGGACGCTCACCACCGGGAACGCGCTCGCACCCGCCGACCGGACCCGCCTGATCGGCTGGATGAAGGCCACCGAGTCGGGCGCCGACCGCATCCGGGCCGGGCTGCCGGAAGGCTGGACGGCCGGCAACAAGACCGGCACGGGCGGCGTCTACGGCACCGCGAACGACACGGCGATCGCCTGGCCGCCGTCCGGCGAGGCACCGCTGATCATCGTCGTCACGACCAACCGGCGGGCGGCGGACGGCACCGAGGACCCCGCGGCGATCGCCAAGGCCGCCTCCGCCCTGGTCCGCGCGCTGCGGCCGGCGGGCTAGAGGCGCCGTGGCCCCGGGCCGTACCACCGCGTCCGCGCGTCCGCTTCAGGCCCGGGGCCCGTCTTCCGGCGGGAGGTCCGCCGACCGCCGGACCATCCTGGTGATCGCCACCGTCCAGGTCGCCATCGGGCTCGGCTTCTACTCCGTGTTCGCCCACGTCGTCGCCCATCTGCGCGACGGCGTAGGGCTGGCCGCCGGGACGATCGGCCTGGTGCTCGGCGCCCGGCTCCTCATCCAGTACACGCTGCTGCTGCCGGTCGGGGCGCTGACGGACGCGCTCGGCGCGCCCCGGGCCGGGACGCTCGCGTGCGTGCTCCGCGCCTGCGGGTTCGCTCTGCTGGGCACGGCGGACGGACTCGCCGGGCTGACCGCGGCGGCCGTCCTGCTCGGCGCCGGCGGCGCCGTCTACCATCCGGCCGCCCAGTCGGTGGTGGCGGGACTGTCGCCCGCGCGCCGTTCGGGCGGCTACGGGACATACCTGATCGGCGGGCACGTCTCCGCGGTGATCGGCCCGCCCGCCGGGCTGGTCCTGCTGGGCGGCGGCGGGTTCCCCGCGCTCGCGGCCGCCGCGGCGGCCGCGTGGGGCATCGCCGCCGCGCTCTTCCTGCTGCTCCCCGCGGCCCCGCGCGTGCCCGGCGCCTCGGCGCCCCGGACGTTGGCGCGGAGCATCGGCGCGGTGTCGCGCGACCGCCCGTTCCTCCGGTTCGCCGCGCTCGCCGCCCCCTCCACCCTGCTCGTCGGCGGGACCACGACCGTCGTCCCGTTGAAGGGCTTCACCTCCGGCTGGACGACCATGTTCTTCTGCGTCGCCGCCGCCGTGGTCGCCGCCGTCCAGCCCTGGTGCGCCTCCGGCGGCCGGGCCGGCCGACCCGGCGTCCTGCGGGCCGGGCTGGTCCTCTCCGGTGCCGGGTACCTGGCGCTCGTCCCGCTGGACGGAGCCGCGCTCGCCGGGGACGGGGACGCCGCGCAGGCCGCGGGGCTGCTGGCCGCGGCCGTGCTCGGCGGGCTCGGGACGGGCCTCATGCAGCCGTCGATCTTCCAGGTCGTCGCGCGGCACGCGCCGCCCGAACGGATCGGCGCGTACCTCGGGACGTCGTCGTTCCTCGCCGGGATGGTGGCCTTCGCCGGCGCCCTGGCCGTCGGCGCGCTCTTCGACGCCGGGGCCGCGGGCGCGGCGGCCGCGCTCACCGGCCTGGCCGGCCTCGCGCTCCTGGCCGCCTGCGTCCGCGGGCGGCTACCGGCGTGACCGCCGCCCCTCCTCAGAGCCCTTTCAGGAACTTCGCGGCGATGGGGGCGGCGGCTTCGGCGCCGGTGCCGCCGTCCTCGACGATGACGGCGAAGGCGACGTCGTCGCGGTAGCCGATGAACCAGGCGTGCGTCGGCGGCTCCTCGCCCGAGCCGAACTCGGCCGTCCCGGTCTTGCCGGCGGTCCCGGACGGGAAGCCGGCGTCGGACGCGGTCCCCTCGCTGACGACGGCGGGCATCAGGGCCTGCAGCGCCTTCTCCACCGCGGGCTCCAGCTTCTTCGGCGGCACGGGCTTGCGGCCCTCGGCGTCGGCGGCCTGCGAGGCGAGGGCCGCGTCGACGATGCGGGGCGAGCGCCAGGTGCCGTCTGCCGCCGCGGCGGCGACGCCCGCCATGTTGAGCGGGCTGGTCAGCACCTGGCCCTGGCCGAAGGAGGCCGAAGCGAACGCGGCGTCGTCCTTGTTGCCGGGGAACGCGCCACGAACGGCGGGGAGCCCGGCGATGATCGGGACGTTGAAGCCGAACTGGCCCGCGACCTGGGCGAGACGCTCCTGGCCGAGCTCGTCCACGGCGAGGCGCGCGAACGTGGTGTTGCACGAGTGCGCGAACGCCTCGCGGAACGGGATCCTCCCGAAGTCCTCGTCCTCGTAGTTGTGGAACGAGCGCCCGCCGATCTTGGTGGTGGCCGGGCAGGCGACCGGCGTGCGCACGCCCAGGCCGTCCGCGACGAGGGCGGCGGCGGTGACGACCTTGAACGTGGAGCCGGGCGGGTACTGGCCCATCAGGGCGCGGTTGTAGCCGCCGGGCTTGTTCGCCACGGCGAGGATCTCACCGGTGGAGGGGCGCAGCGCGACCATGGACGCGGGCTTCTTCGCTCCACCGAGCGCTTCGCCGGCGGCGGTCTGCACCTCCGGGTCGATGGTCGTCTTCAACGGCTCGCCGGCCTTGCCGCCGTACCGCTGCAGCGTCTTCACCGCGTCGCCTTCGGCGTCGACGATCTGCACGGCGAGGGCGGGCGTTCCGGCGAGCCGGCGCTCGTACTGCCTCTGCAGGCCGTCCGCACCGACCGTGTCGCCCTCGCGGTAGGGCGCGCCGAGTTCCTTCACCGCCTTGGCGGACGCGGGCCCGAGCGGCCCGGCGAGCTGCCGGGCGGACCCGGACTTCGAGCCGCTCAGGTCGCTGCCGTCCGCCGCGAGGACGGCCGCGCGGTCGGACCAGGCGCGGGACGCGATCAGCTTCTGCCCGTCCTTGAGGTCCGGGTGCAGGAGCTGCGTCGACCACTTGACGCGCCACTCCCCCTCCCGCTCGACGAGCGGCAGGACCCCGTCGTACTCGAAGGCCCGGTCGCCGGCGAGCGTCAGCTCGGCGGTGTAGGCCCCGCCCGCCTTGCCGTCGTCCGCGTCGCCGACCGAGGCGACGGTGTAGCGCTGGCGCGTGACGCCCAGGTCGGTGCGCATGGCGGCGACGCGCTTGTCGAAGTCGGCGGGCGGGCCGTCGGTCAGTACCTTCATCGCGGCGACGTCGCCGCCGCTCCAGGCCGCGAGGAAACGCTCCGCGGTGTCTCTCGGGTCGTCTCCCCGCCGCAGGAACCACACCGCTCCCGCCCCCACGATCAGGACCACCACCGCGACGCCCGCGGCGATGATCACACGGGTCCGGTGCATCATCGATCTCCTTTCGCCCCCTTGAGGGGGTCGCTTCGCGGTGCTCCTTGGCGGAGTCTCGTCGGCGGCCCCCCTCGATCAAGGCACAAGAACACCAGCCCAACGCCGAAATGTCCAAGATTGATATCAGTGTCACAGAGATACGCCGATTGATATCGTTGCCGGTCGTGAACGTCGTCGGCCATCTGCAGTGCTTCGTCACCGTGGCGGAAGAGCTGCATTTCGGCCGTGCGGCGGAGCGTCTCGGCATGGCGCAGCCGCCGCTGAGCCAGCGTATCCAGCGGCTGGAGCGCGAACTCGGCGTCCGGCTGTTCGACAGGTCCAGCCGGAAGGTGGAATTGACCGCGCCCGGAAGGCTGCTGCTGGACGAGGCCCGTGACATCCTCACCCGCGTGGATCGCGTCTACTCCGTCGCCGAGCGGGCCAGGCTCGGCGAGGTCGGCACGGTGCGGGCGGGGCTGCCGAGCGACCTCGGCGGCCCGATCGTCGCCGCGCTGATCGCCGCGTTCCGCGCCCGCCGCCCGGACCTGCGGCTCGACCTGCGGGAGACGGGGACGGCCGATCAGGTCCGCGCGCTCGCGGAGGGCGCGCTGGACGCCGGGGTCGTGCGGCACCCGTGCGACTCCCGCGACCTGGAACTCGGCCCGATGCTCGGCCAGCCGCTCGGCGTGCTGCTGCCCTCCGGGGCACGCCTGGCCGCGTCGCCCGAGGTGCATCTCGCCGACCTCGGCGGGCGCGACCTCGTGGTGTCCCCGCGCGAGGAGGCGCCCGGCGCCCACGACGACCTGCTGGCGGCCTGCCGCAGGCACGGCTACGCGCCCGCCGACGTCCACGAGGCGCGGCACCCGCAGTTCGCGCTGGGGCTGGTCCTCGCCGGGACGGCCGTGGCCCTCGTCCCCCGCGTCGACGACACCCCCGGGGTGACATGGCGCCCGCTGGCGGGCGAACCGCTGGCGTGGCGGACGTCGTGCGCGTGGCGGCGGGCGGCCGACCCCGAGCACGCCCGCGCGATCGCCGACTTCACCGCCGTCGCCACCGCCGTCCTGCGCAGCGAGGCCGGAATGGCGCCGCCGGACGCCGCGCCCGCCCGCCGCGTGATCCCGCGCCCGTCCTCGGGATTCCTAGCATGAGCGAAGCGAACCGGGGGGCGTGGGGCACCGGCCCCCCGCAGAGGGAAGGCGTGACGGAGGTCCGGGCGGATGTGACCCAGCGCATCGAAGCGGAGTTCCGGGCCGCCGGGGTGACCGGCTTCCTGCACGTCACGGACATCGACACGGGCCGGGAGGTCGCGGTCCGCGCCGGCGATCCCGTCGTGCTCGCCTCGGTCTTCAAGGTGCCGCTGCTCGTCACGTTCCACCGGCAGGCCGCCGACGGCCTGCTCGACCCGGCCGAGCCGGTCACGCTGCGCCCGCGGGACCGCACCGCCGGCCCGACCGGGATATCGGGGATGCAGGACGAGGTCCGCATGTCGCTCCGCGACCTGACCTTCCTGATGATCACCGTCAGCGACAACGCCGCCGCCGACGTCCTCCTCGACCGCGTCGGCCGGGACGCCGTCAACGCGACGGCCGCCGCGCTGGGGCTCCGCGACACGATCGTCGAGTGCGGCGGGCGCGAACTGCACGAATCCCTGCTGGCGGACGCCGGGGTGTCCAGCTTCGCGGACGTGTGGCCCCGGTTGGACGAGCCCGGCGTGCTGGCCCGGCTGCGCGCCCTCGACCCGCTGCGCACGAGCCGCAGCACGCCCCGCGACATGACCCGGCTGCTGTCGATGATCTGGCGGGACGAGGCCGCGCCGCCGGACGGGTGCGCGGCGATGCGGCGGCTGTTCGGCCTCCAGGTCTGGCCGCACCGCCTGTCGTCCGGCTTCCCCTTCGACGACGTCGTCGTGAGCGGCAAGACCGGGACGCTGCCGACGCTCCGCAACGAGGTCGGCGCGGTCGAGTACCCGGACGGGGGCCGGTACGCCGTCGCGGTGTTCACCAGGTCGCCGCTGCCGGTCGCCGTCCTGCCGCGGGCGGACGCCGTGATCGGCACCGCGGCCCGCATGGCCGTGGAGTCGCTCCGCCGTCCCTGACGGGCCCCGCCTGGACACCCTGCCGGAGGAGCCCATTACCACCGATCCGCGCGACCGCTAAGCCAGCACACCTCCGGGAAACATAAGCTGTACCCCGGCTTTGATCACTCTTGGGGAGAATTCGTTGCGGCTGCCGGAGCATCTGGAGCTACTGCTCACCGACGAGCCGGTGCTCGACGTCTATTCGCACGGTCCGTGGCGGGTCCCGGACGGGCTGTTCGAGGAGATCTCGGCGCGGATCGACGGGCTGGCGGCCGATCCGCGGGCCGCGGAGCTGACCACCGACGAGCACAAGCTCCTGACGCTGCCGGCGTCGCTGGTCACCGCGGAGATCTTCGGCATGCTGGCGTTCCTGCCGGGCGGCGGCGCGATCAAGGCGGGTTCGTGGTCGCAGCTCCCGGAGCGGCTGCTGCACCGGCATCTGGTCAACCCCGGACCGCTCAGTACCCGGATGACCCGCTGGGACGCGCCGGGCGGGCGGTGGCGCCCGCCGGTCGACTGGCTGATCGAGGCCCCCGAGCGGGAGCTCGCGATCGACCTGGCCCGCGACTGCCTGTCCGTCCTGGAGGGCATCGAGCCGCTGGAGGAACGCCGCAAGGCGCTGCTGCGGCTGTACGACGACGCGCCCGTGTGCGACGTGAACGTGCCGAAGATGGAGCTGCGGGAGCTCTGGCACGCGCACGCCGGGGACGACATCGTCACGGCGGTGCCCGAGCTGCTCGGCCCGGTCGGCTACCTGGAGTGGGTGTGCGCGGGACTGCTCGCGTCCTACGACCGTCTGACGGAGGCGGCGCCGCGGGACGAGAGCGTCGAGGTCCACCTGATCCAGCTGCTCCTGCAGGGCAGCATGGAGCACGTCCCGGCGGAGCTGGCCGCCGCGCTGGGCGAGGACCGGTACCACGAGCTGCAGCAGCGGTTCCCCGTCGAGCGCCGCGGGTTCAAGCCGGGCGCCTGGCAGGAGCGGACGCGCGCCTGGCTCGTCCGGGCGCTGGTCGCGGGCGGCGCCGACGCCTGCCGGGGCTGGCTCGACATGGCGATGCGGTTCATCGCGGTCGTCCAGGGGCTGCCCGGTGACCCGTGGTTCCCGAAGGCCGAGTGGATCCCCGTCGGCCAGTTCCAGACCGACCTGCGGCGGCTGTACGCGCCGCGCCGCCGGGTCGTCAACCCGCTCACCGAGACGCTGAAGAGCGTCCCGGAGCGCGCCGGCCTCGCCTCGGCGCCGGCGGGCGCGGGGGCGGGCGCGTCGGCGGGCGGGCGCGCGGAGCTCGCGACGTCGCTGGTCGAGCAGCCCGAGGTGGTCGAGGCGCTGGACCAGCTGACCCGCGGCGACGAGCCCGTCCGGCTGCTGCTCTCCGGCCCCGACGGCACCGGCAAGCGCGACGCCGCCCAAGAGCTCGGCAGGGCCCTGGCGCTCGGGCGCGACCCGCACTGGATCACCGACAACCTGTACACGGGCCAGCGGCTCTCGGACGCCGTCGCCAGGCTCCACGCCGACGCGCGCGACTGCGCCGGCGACCGGCTCCTCGTCATCGAGGGGCTGGACGGCATCGTCACCGACCCCGGCAACGGGGAGGCCATCGCCGCCGAGCTGCACCGGCTGCTGGCGATCCACCCGGACCTGCATCTGGTGGCGCTGTGCGACACGGGCGGCGAGGAACGGATCCGCGGCATCAACCCCGTCCTGCCGCAGCGGTTCCGGATCGCGCGGACCCACCCGTTCAGCGCGCGGGGCCACGCCGAGCTGTTCCGCCGGGCCCTGGACGCCCGCGGCGCCCGCGGGACGCGGCAGGCGGTCGAGGCGGCGGGCGCGCTGCTGGCCGCGACACCTCCGATGCAGACGCTCCGCAACGCCCGCCTGGCCCCCTATCTCGCCGACCAGGCCGTCACCACGGCGCAGGCCCGCAAGCACGCGACGGCGGACTCGGCCACGGACACCGCGGGCACCGCGGGCACCACCGCGGGCACCACCACGGGCACGGCGCGGGAATCGGCGGTGGACGCCGAGTCGCCGGACGCCGCGTCCCCCACGGCCAGGCTGGTCATCCGCAAGCAGGACATCCCAGACACGCTGGACACCTCGGAGGCCACCGGCAACCCGCTCGCCGAGCTGCGCGACCTCACCGGCCTCGCCACCGTCAAGCACGAGATCGCGCTGCTCGTCGCCGGGACGCACGCGGCGCGGCTGCGCAGCGAGTCCGGGCTGACGATCACCCCGCCGACGCGGCACATGGTGTTCACCGGCAACCCCGGGACCGGCAAGACGATGGTGGCCCGGCTGCTCGGCCGCATCTACAAGCGGCTCGGGGTGCTGTCGTCCGGGCATCTGGTCGAGGCGTCCCGCGCCCATCTCGTCGGCGAGTACATCGGGCAGACCGCGCCCCGCACCCGCAGGCTGGTGGAACGCGCGCTCGGCGGCGTCCTGTTCATCGACGAGGCGTACACGCTCACGCAGTCGCCGATGAAGGGCGACTACGGGCACGAGGCGATCGCCGAGCTGGTGAAGCTGATGGAGGACCACCGCGACGACCTCGTGGTGATCGTGGCCGGATACGAGCAGGAGATGGTGGAGTTCCTCGCCGCCAACCCGGGCCTGGACTCGCGCTTCCCCAAGCAGATCCACTTCCCCGACTACACCGACGACGAACTGCTCACCGTGTTCGGGCAGCTCGCCGCCGGGGACGGCTTCCGGCTCGCGCCCGGCACCGACGACGTCCTGCTGACGATGCTGCGCCGCGCTCCCCGCGGCCCGTCCTTCGGCAACGGCCGCCTGATGCGCAACATGCTGGACGTCGCCGTGGCGAACCAGGCCGACCGGGTCGCGTCCGCCGCCGTCGCCGCCGCCGCCCAGGAGAAGAGCGCGAAGGGACGGACGGGCCGCAAGCCCTCCGCCGCCAAGCCCCCCAGCAAGAAGGAACTGATCACGCTCACGGCCGACGATCTGCCCCCGCTTCTGGATCACCCGGAGGAATTCTTCGGCTTGTACCTCTGAGCGGGTATGACCTGTGGTGGCTTCCCCGCCCGCCTACGGCGAGGAGGCCGCCATGCCGCGGACAGGCGACGGGCCCGCGACGGGCCCGCACGGGATCATGTCCGACGCCGACGTATGGTTCCGCGCGCGGCTCGGGAAGAGCTGGGTGCCCGCCTACCTGGCGGGACGCGGGTTCCCGGCGGGCGTGCAGCGGCGCTGGGGCATCGGCTACGCGCCGTCCCGTCCACACGCCCTCACCGATCACCTGCGCGTGCTCGGGCACGACGACGACGAGATCGTCGCGGCCGGTCTGGCACGTCCTGGGCAGGCAGGGGGCGGGCAGGCGCGGGG
>NZ_SMKK01000087.1 GCF_004348425.1 Actinomadura sp. 7K507 | reverse complement strand
GTGGTGGTTCCGGTGATCGTGCGCATGATCGGCGGGCTCGGCGCCCCCGGAAGGGACGCCTGGGAGGCGGCCTCGCGGATGGACAGGTCGGAGCGGCGCAGCGGATGGCTCAGTGGCGCGAACGGGAGGTCCGATGCCTCGGCGAGCCCGTCGACGGTGAGCAGCTCACCGGGCTGGAGGAGGCGCCAGCCCGGCCGGTCGTCCATCGGCTCGCTGGCGATGACGACGGCGGGAACCGGCCCCTCCGCCCCGGCTTCACGTTCGGGCCCGCTGACACCGCCCTTCTCCGGTGACAGGACCCACAGCTCGTTGCTCTCCGGATAGCGCAGCGCCCATATGCGCCCGGCCTCGGCCATGAGGAGGTTGAGGGAGAAGACCGGGAGCTCGGCCGCGATGCGCCGTACGGCCTCGACGATCCCGGCCGTCGTGTCGCCTCGGCGGCGGATCTCCGCGGTCACGTAGGCGAAGACCAGCTCGGAGTCGGTCTCGCCGGAGACCTGGGCGCGTTCCACGTCCGTCAGCCATGCCCGGAGCGTGTCGAGGCCCTTCACCACGCCGTTGTGCGCGAACAGGCGATCGCCCATCACGAAGGGGTGGCAGTTGTGCACGGTCAGCCCGCCCACCGAGGCGTCCCGGACATGCGACACGAACGTGTGGGACGGGACGTTCCGCGCGTGCAGGTCGAAGTCGGCGTTCTCGAAGGCGGCCAGCGGCGCGCGGTCACGGACCGGCTCGCCGCCGAGCGAGAACCATCCGAGGCCGGCGCCGTGCCGCATCCGGTGGCTCTGGGAACGCAGGCTCCGGGGCGCGTCCAGCAGCCAGTGGGCGGCCCGGACCCGGGGGCCGCCCGTGCTCATACCGAAAAGTCGGCACATACCGTTGCCTCTCACGTCACTCTAACCGTGGGTGACGGCAAACTTACCGAATGTCGCAGCCATCGATGGGCGATTCTCACCAATCGGGCCGGTGCCCACTTCGGGCGGCCCTCGCCACCGAGGGTTTTCCCCAGAATCGCGTTCTACTGCTTCGGGCCGGGGAGGCGGCCCATGCTTGCCGACGTCACACCCCCACCGGAAGGAGCGGCCCGATGTCCACGATCACGTTCCCGGTTCCGTCCACCACGACCTCCCGTTTCGCCGTCGCGGGCACGAGCATCCCCGGCGACCTCGCCGATCTGCTCTACGAGAGTCCGGCCGGCCCCTACCACGCCCACATCGCGGGACGGCTCGGCTCACCCCAACTGCAGGTCACCCGGGAGGACCTCACCTGCCTGCGCTGGGATCCAGGGCAGATCACGGCCTCCCGCCCCGAGGACAGGCAGGCCGCACGCGCTTTCAACGACGCCACCGAGTTCGCCGTCGTCACCGCCTTCGCGCCGATCACCGACCAGCCCCGCGGCGTCCAGGTCGCCCGCGCCGCCGCGCAGGCCATCGCGGACGCCGTCGGGGGGATCACGGCCGACCTCATCACCGGCCACCTGCTGACACCGTCCACCACCGAGAGAGCGCACTTCGTCCTGGCGGACCAGTGGCTCGGCGACGTCCTGCCGCCGTTTCGCGCCAACGGCCGATGCACGGCCGCCGAGCCCGGCCTGGACCCCGAGGGCGTCAACGGCTGCGCCTGCGTACGCCTCCGGACCCGCGGCCTCCGCCGCTTCGGTCTCCCCGAACTCCAGATCGGCGAGGTCGCCTGCCCGCACGACCTGGCCGCGCTCAACGTCCTGCGCACGACGGCCCGCCGGCTTCTGACCGACCACTGGTCCTGGCTCGCCACCGGCCCGGCCGCCGGCGCCCGGACGATCGCCGCCGCACTGCACCTCGGCCACGGCGACTTCGACGGCTTCTGGGACGGCGCACGCCGCGTCCACCTCACGCCCCCGGCACCGTTCCAGGTGCACCTGTGCCCGCTGACCTCGCGCCTTCTCGCCGTCGGCCCGCCGGCGGACTTCGACGGCACGGTCAACGACTGGCTCTGGGGCGACACTCTCCCCCTCGGCATGTACGACGTCCCGCGGCCGCCCGCAGCCGCCCCGCACCCGGCCGCCGCTTGACCCCACCCGTCCGAGGTCCATCACCAGAGCGGCCACGAGGGTGACGCACAGACCGCCTCGCCGACGACGAGCGTCACCCTCGCGTGCCGGGCACCGCGCCGTGCGAACGCCGTGCCGGGCACCGTACTGGGCGCCGTACTGGACGCCATGCCGGGCGCCGTGCCGCGCACGGCGTACTGGACGCCATGCCGGGCGCCGTACTGGACGCCGTGCCGGGTGCCGTGCTGGGCGGTCGCGTGGAGTGCCCGCCGGCGCCTCATCCCGGTAGCGGCGGGCGATCCGGGGGTAGCGTCCTGGCCCACCGTCATCAGTGCTGCCGAGTGAGACTTATAGCACTACGCCGCCACCCACACCCGTGCCGCACGGGTTCGCCGAATCGGGCCGACACACCGGCGTATTACATAAAAACCACCGGCATATCTACCGGACACGTCCCGTAAACCACGCGCCACCAGGACCTTCCTGGGGCATCTTTCCTATCGCGGCGAGACCGCCGTCCACGCTCGGGCAGCACACCGATAAGTCCGAATGATCCAGGACTTGTCGTACATATCACCCAGCTGGCGAAAGAATCTGCTGCGAATGATCGCTAGATCGACTGTGAGCAACATTCAACGCTCCGTAGCCGAAGTGACTACGATCGGCATTCTCACGGTGACCGACGCGATCCCCCGGGGCGAAGATGAACCGCTTTTTGGCACTTCCCAGACTTGCCGCCTTTTTTCGCGGCTTGCTCCTCTGCACAGGTGCTCTGCTGGGTTGTACCGCAATGGCCGGCGCCATCTCGGTCGGCGCGACCGCACCCGCCGACGCGGCCACCCGCGCCGAACCGGAACCCCGCAGATCGATACCGCCCGTCTGCCGTCACGCGATGAACACCGGCGACCGGCATTCCGTGCACAGGTGCAGGCAGGCATGGTTCGCGATGCAGGAGAGGTCCCGCAGGAGGTCAGGGCGCGACGGGGAGTTCGACCGCCGGGGCGACCGGAACGACCGGATGCCCAGGCCCAGGCGCCGGCACCCGTCACTGAGGCAGCTGGAGGAACTGCTCCGCCACCGGCCCACGCCGGACGCACCGAGTACCCAGCCACCGCCACCGGCACGCCCGGAGAGCAGACCGCCGCGCGCCTCGTCCCCGAAGCCCACACCCACGCCCACGCCCACACCCACACGCACCACCGAACCGACTCACACGGTTCCTCCCCAACCCACCAGCACAAGCGGCCAGGCGGACGACCTCGACTCACGCCCACCCTCACTGCAGCCGGTTCTCCTCCTCGGCATCCTCCTCCCTGCCGTGGCAGCGATCTGCTATCCGTTCCGGCACCGCCTCTACGCCGTTGCGGGGCTGCCCTCGTTCTCCGCCGCGGGAGCCGCCGATCCGCCGCAGGCCCACCTCGGCCACGGACCCACGCTCGACCCCTTCGCCGCTCCAGCCGTAGGCCTGGTCGGCTCGGGCTCGACCGCCACCGCACGCATACTGGCCCTGGCCGCCCTCGACGAGCACGGCGAGAACTCGCTCGTGGTGATACCCCGCCCCGACACCATCTCGTTGTTCGGCCTAGCCGAGGACGAACTGCTCGACGACGACACCGCCGCCCTCTTCATCCCCGGCAATCTCGATGCCGCCCTGGCATATCTCGAAACCGAACTCGCCATCCGCGAGAGCACCGGCGTTTCCCAGGCACGGCGTCTGCTCCTGGTGGCGGATCCCGGCGGAGAGACCGACAGGATCAAGGCTCTGCTCGACCGCCACCCGGGCGGCGTCTCCGTGATACTCCTCGGCCCCTGGGCCGGCGACCGAGCCATCGTCGACGACGAGGGCCTGGTCGACGCCCCTCCCAACGTGGCGGCCCCCCTCCCCCAGCGTCTCCCCGCGATGTCCCGCACAGAGGCCCGCGACCGCCTCTTCTCAACTCTGGCCCGCCAAAGACAAGGCCAGAAGCCCCCCTCCAAACGCCGCTCCACCACCCGCCGCCCGTAGAACCCCGCAGCCCGTAGAACCCCGCTGAAGGAGCCGCAACAACAGGCCACGCACCGAGTTCCGCCCATTCCGCACCGACGTCCCGGCACCACGGACGAGCAAGCTCCCACACGGCCGACGCCCAAGACCGCCGACGCCGACCTGCCAGGCGCGACGCAGCCCGCAGGCGAGCGGTACTCGTCGTCCCTGCCAGGTTCGCGGGCTAGGAACGCCTCCTCGTAGCCGGCGATCCAAGACCGCCGACGCGCACCTGCCCGGCACCACGCAGCCCGCAGGCGAGTGATGTTCTTCGTCCGGGCCAGATTCGCGGGCTAGGACGGGGCCTTTTCGTGGTTGGTGATTTCGGTTCTTACGGAGGCCAGGGCGCGGATTGCTCGGCCGAGGGGGGCGGTGTCCGGTGGGACGTCCGCGTCGCGGTCGAGGTAGGCGTCGCAGCGGAGCATCCAGCCGCGGACGACATCCTCGATCTTCGCCTCGGAGCGCCGGGTTCTGGTGAGGGCGATGTCGCGTTTCTCATCGGCGATCTCGCGCACCAGGGTCTCGTCGGCTCCGAGGGCCTGGACGTCGGCGAGCGCGTATCGGCCGAGCCGGTCCGTGGTGAGGCCACGCTCGCCGGCGATACGGTCGAACGTCCGGCGGGGCCAGCTGAGGATCGTCGCCGCGCCACCGGAATCGACGGTGTCGATCAGCGGGCCCTTCCGCGCGGAGACGACCGACCGCACGGAGCCCGCGTCGAGCCGGTCCAAGTCGCCCAAGAGGTAGACCGGGTGTCCGCGGAAGTTGCTGACGACGTTGAGGTCTCCCTGGGCGACCAGCACCTCGACGTCCCGGCGCTCGACGTCGAGCCCCACCCGCGCGGCCAGCCTGGCGGCCGCCCTGGCGGATCCGACCGGCGGGTCGTCGCCGAATCTGGCGATGACACGTTCGCCGTGTCCCTTGACCTCCTCGGCGAGCTTCGCGGACCACCGCTCTCCGTCGAGGTCCGGACCGGGGAGGACTCCGTGCTCCAGGCCGATGCGCATCTGCCACCGGGCGAGCCCGAGATGGCCGGCGAACTGGTGGGCGCCATAATGGCGACGAGTGATCTGCACAGGCATTGCCGCGCCTTTCTTGCCGCGATGGGACGTTGACGCGACACAGCCTCGCCGACGGGAAGAGCCCACAATAGTAGAACTCGATTCTGTGGATAAGCCGGGGATGTTCAGCGGGCAATTCAGGGCAATCGGGTTTCATGGGTCGAGTGCGGGGGTGGGGCATGCCAGGGTGAGGGGATGAACGCGATACAGCGGCTGGGAGTCGGCCTCGCCGCGCTGGGGCGGCCGGCGTACATCAATGTGGGCCGGGCGGACGAACTGCCGCCCGACCGGAGCATGGAGGCCATGCGTGAGGCGACCTGGAACGTCCTCGACGTCGCGTACTCGGCGGGCATCCGCTGGGTGGACGCGGCGCGGTCATATGGCAAGGCTGAGGAGTTCCTCGGTGGCTGGCTCTCGGCGCGCGCGCCGGAGGGTGTGACGGTATCGAGCAAGTGGGGCTACGCCTACGTCGGTGAATGGAAGACCGATGCCCCCGTGCACGAGGTCAAGCAGCATGACCTCGATCGTTACCGGGCCCAGTACGAGGAGACGCGTACCTTTCTCGACGGGCATCTGTCCGTGTATCAGGTGCATTCGCTGACCGGAGACAGCCCGCTGTTCCAGGACGTCCGGCTACAGGAGGCCCTCGCGGAGTCCGCCGCGGACGGCGTCCAAGTGGGCTTCACCACATCCGGCCCAAGGCAGCCCGAGACGATACGCCGGGCCATGGAGCTGGAGGTGTCCGGACAGCGTCTGTTCAGCACAGTCCAATCGACGTGGAACCTTCTCGAGACCTCGGCGGAAGAGGCACTGCGGGAGGCCCATGGCGCGGGACTGCGTGTGCTGGTCAAGGAGGTGCTGGCCAACGGGCAGCTTGCCGTGCGACCGCCGGCGGCCGTGCGGACCGTCGCGTCCGGGAAGGGAGTCCAGCCAGACGCCCTGGCCCTTGCGGCTGCTTTGAGCCGGCCGTGGGCGGACATCGTCCTCGTGGGCGCGGTCAGTACGACGCAACTGGTGGCCAACCTTGCTGCGACGGAGGTCGACCTCGATGAGGACGAGGTGGAGACGCTTTCCGGCCTGGGAGTTCCTCCGGAGAGCTACTGGGCCGACCGGGGTGCGCTCCCCTGGACGTGAGGGCCGTGGGGCGGCCGGATCGTGGGACGATTGAGCGCGCCCCACCAGGATCGGATCCCCCTGCACATGCAGTCAGACCTCCCACAGATGATCGGCCCGTACCGCGTGGTCGCCCGGCTCGGTTCCGGCGGCATGGGCGAGGTGTTCCTCGGTGCGTCGCAGAGCAGGCGGCTGGTCGCGGTCAAGGTCATCCGCCCGGAACTCCTGGACGATCCCAGGTGGAGGGAGAGGTTCCGCCGTGAGGTGACCTCCGCACGGTCGGTCAGCGGCTTCTACACCGCGCCGGTGGTGGACGCCGATCCGGACGCGGACCAGCCGTGGCTGGCGACGCAGTACATCCGCGGTGTGAGTCTCTCCAAGGTCGTCCAGGAGAAGGGACCGCTGCGTGAGCGGGCCGCGTGCCGGCTGGGCGCCGGGCTTGCCGAGGCTCTGATCGCGATCCACCGGGGCGGGATCGTCCACAGGGACCTCAAACCGTCGAACGTCCTGCTCGCCTCGGACGGGCCGAGAGTCATCGATTTCGGTATCGCGCGACCTCTGGACGCGCTCCCCCTGTCGCGTACGGAGATCCTGGGGACGCCCGCCTACATGTCGCCGGAGCAGGCCCTCGGCGACCCCGTCCATCCGGAGAGCGACGTGTTCTCCCTCGGCTCGACCCTCGTGTACGCGGCGACCGGCGCACCGCCTTTCGGGACCGACCACAAGGTGCGCGGGCGCATCGTCTACGGCGAACCGGACCTCACGCTGCTGCCCGCCCCAATGCGCGGGCTGGTCACACGCTGTCTCGTCAAGGAGCCTGGGGAACGCCCTACGCCGGACCATGTCCTCGTTGCCCTGTCAACGCTGCTGGACGCGCACTATGGCGAGGAATGGCCCACCATCGACGTCGAGCAGCTGATCGGCGCACAGGAACGGACGCTGGTCGAGATCACCGCCGAGCTGCCCACTCTGCGTGAGGCTCCTCCCTAGGACGGCCGTCTCGCAGGAGCGCCGCGTCCATCCGGATGTCACATCCATGCGGAGGCCGCTCGGCCGGGGCGGGCGGCCCTGCCGGCGCAAGGTCCGCGACCGCCCGCCGTCACGTGGAGGGGCACCGGATAGGCGCATGTGATCACGTGGATACGATGAAGCACGGGAAGAGTGGAACGTCTACGCAGGTGTGGACGCAGTTGGGAGTGAGCGAATATGTCGGATTTCGAGCTCAGCCACGCGGGCGGCCGGATGCCCCTTGAGGTGACCCAGTCGACGGAGGGTCCCTCCGGTGTGGGCGTGGAGAGTCTCCTCAAGGAGACAGGCCACGTAACGCTCGATCCCGGTTTCACCAACACGGCGTCCACCACATCGGCGATCACCTACATCGACGGTGATGCGGGCATCCTTCGCTACCGGGGTTATCCGATCGAGGAGCTGGCGGAGAAATCGTCCTTCCTCGAGGTCGCCTACCTGCTGATCCATGGCGAGCTGCCGGCACCTGACCAGCTGGACGACTTCACCGACGGCGTCCGCAACCACACGCTGCTGGACGAGAAGTTCCGCGCGTTCTTCTCCGCCTTCCCGCGCCAGGCGCATCCGATGGCGGTGCTGTCGTCGGCTGTCAGCGCCCTTTCGACGTTCTACCAGGACAGCCTCGATCCCTTCGATCCCGACCAGGTCAACCAGTCCAGCATCCGGCTCATCGCCAAGCTGCCCACCCTGGCGGCGTACGCGTACAAGAGCTCCACCGGTCAGCCGCTGCTCTACCCCGACAATTCCCTCGGGTACGTGGAGAACTTCCTGCGGATGACGTTCGGCCTTCCCACGCAGCCGTACGAGATCGACCCTGAGATCATGCGCGTGCTGGACATGCTGTTCATCCTGCACGCCGACCACGAGCAGAACTGTTCCACCTCGACGGTGCGTCTCGTGGGGTCCAGCCAGGCGAACCTGTTCTCGTCCGTGGCGGCGGGTGTCGACGCCCTGTTCGGCCCGCTGCACGGTGGCGCCAACCAGGCCGTCCTGGAGATGCTGGAAGGGATCCACCAGGACGGCGACGACATCGACTCGTTCGTCCGGCGCGTCAAGGACAAGGAGCCGGGCGTCAAGCTGATGGGCTTCGGTCACCGCGTCTACCGCAACTACGACCCGCGCGCCGCCGTCGTGAAGAAGGCGACCGGCAAGGTCCTCGACGCGCTGGGCAAGTCCGACCCGCTGCTCGACCTGGCCATGCGCCTCGAAGAGGTCGCGCTGAGCGACGACTACTTCGTCGAGCGCAAGCTCTACCCGAACGTGGACTTCTACACCGGGGTCATCTACAAGGCGATGGGCTTCCCGACGAACATGTTCACCGTCCTCTTCGCGCTCGGACGCCTGCCGGGGTGGATCGCCCAGTGGCGGGAGATGCTGGACGACTCGTCCACCAAGATCGGCCGCCCGCGCCAGGTGTACGTGGGGCCGGGCGAGCGCCGCTATGTGGAGCCGTCCGCCCGCTGACGCAGGCCGCTTCACGCACCCTTCCTGGGACGCGCCGTTTTGATCGGCACCCGCGCTGTAGCGGGCGGGCTTCCTTACCCGCCCGCTATTGACGCTTCCGACCGACCACGACGTTGGCCCGACAAAGCGACATTCGCCACATTTCCGGTCCCGTTATCCACAGAATTCGATTCTGTATCTTTCGGCCGGCCGCCTCCTCGAAGCTGGACGCCACAGACCCGTCCAAGAGCCCGAGGAGGCCGCCATGCCCGTCACCATCACGGTTCCCGACGAGACGACAACCGGCTTCGTCATCGCCGCCGACCAGGACCCCGGCGACCTGTCGGCGGTCGTCCGGGAACGGCTCCCCGGCCCGTTCGCGGCTGCGGTATCGATGTGCCTGGGCACACCCCGCCTGGTCACGGCCTCCCATCGCGCCGCGGACTCACCGTGGGATCTGAGCGACGTCTCGGGCCCCGACGGGGAGGATGCGCAGCGAGCCCGGCAGGCCACCCGGCACATCGGCGTGACGTCCGTCCTGCCGGTCGGCGACCTCCCCTCGGGGCCGCATCTCGCGCGCGCCACCGCCAGGGCGATCGCCGAATCGCTGTGCGGCGTGCCCGTGGACCTCGCCCTGAACGAGGTCCTGCCCATCGTCCCCTTCGGACGCTTCGAGGAGTTCGTCCTCGCCGACCACTGGATCGGCGCATCCCTGCCGTCCTACCGGGACTCCGGCCGCTGCCCCGCCGAGGACGACTCCATCGACGGCTGCGCCTGCGTCGGGCTCACCACCCGCGGACTGCGCCGGTTCGGCCTGCCCGAACTGGAGATCACCGACGTCGCCTGCCCGCACGATCTGGCCGCGCTCAACGTCCTCCGCACGACCGCGCAGCGCCTGCTCCCGCTGGGCAGGCACCCGGGCGAGCACACCCTGCCCGCCGAACTGATGCTGACGAGCATCGACTTCGCCGCGTACTGGGGGCACCGCGACCCGATGTGGGACGACGGCCCCGTCCCGGTGCGCCTCGCCCAGGTGGCGCCCCGCCGCCTCCGCATCCGGCCGCCGGCCGCGTTCCCGGGCACCCTCAACGAATGGCTCTGGGACGAGCTCCCGCCCATCCTGCACGAACTTCTCAGCTGCGAACCCGACCAGGCCGTCCCCACCTGATTCAAGGGCGCGGACCTGTTCGGACTCCGGCTAGGACATGACGGAACCCCCGTCGACGCGGCGCGCACGTGCCGCTCCAGGCCTCCGGCGACGATCGGTGGAATGGAGGGCGATCGAAGCCCCGGGGCACCGGCGAAAGAGATGGGGGGACGTCGCTGCAAACGCGAAGCCTAGATCGGCCGTGCGGCCGGCGGTGGTTCCCGATGGGAATCGCGCGGGTCAGCGGAGGAACGTGGTCCTCGCAGTAGCGTCGGGCCGCATGGAGAGCGATCGAGCGCCCGGGGCGCTGGCGAAGGTGCTGGAGGACGTCGCGGCCGAGCGCGAAGCCCAGGACCGGATGTGGGGTCTCCAGGAGTTCCCTGACGGGAGCGGCCCGGAGTTCACCGAGCGCGCGGAGGAGGCCAAGCGAGAATGCGCCGCAGCATCGTCACAAGGACGGCTGACGTGGCGGCACATCCTGGCGGAGGAGTTCTTCGAGGCCCTCGCCGAATCCGATCCGGGCTGTCTGCGGACCGAACTGGTCCAGACGGCGGCGGTCGCGGTGAAGTGGATCCAGTCTCTCGACCGGCGGAACGGCACGGCCGGGCATCCGATCAAGGAAGGCGGTGGCCACACCGAAAAGCTCGTCCGCGATCGCATACCCGAGATCATCCGAGCCGCCGGACGGCTGCCGGAGACCCGCGTCGCAGGCCCGGACGAGCATGGCGCGCTGCTGCGCGCAAAGCTCTACGAGGAGGCCGGTGAGTATGCCGCGAGCGGAGATCCCGCCGAGCTTTCCGATCTGCTGGAGGTCGTTCACGCCCTCGCGGCACTTCACGGGATCACGCCGGTCGAGCTGGAGGAGCGGCGTGCAGCAAAGGCCGCCGAACGCGGCGGCTTCTCCGACCGCCTCGTCCTACGCCTGCCTCGGTGACTCGCAGCGCGGTCAGGAGGGGATGGAAGGCCGGGGGAAGCAAGCCAGGAAGCGGGTCGCGAGATCGGCGTCGCCTTCCAGCCGGATCGCCCCCGAACTCAGGGGCTCCGTCAGCGGACGGCCGCCGAACACCAGGCTGCGAAACGTCGCGACATCGGTGGTCAGCACGGCGTCGGCCCGAAGCGGAACGTCGACCCGAAGCGGAACGTCGGCCTGAAGCGGGGCCTCGGCCTGAAGCACGGCGTCGGCCCGAAGCGGAACGTCGGCCTGAGGCGCGGCGTCGGCCTGAGGCGCGGCGTCGGCACGAAGCGGGGCCTGAAGCGGGGCGTCGGCACGAAGCGCGGCGTCGGCCTGGAGCGCGGCGTCGGCGCGAGTGATGCGGAACTGCCCGGATTCGATCTCGGTCACGAAGAGATCGTGGTCGAAGCGGAGCGCCAGGCGGGCGCGCAGGCCCGAGGCGGCAGCGGGTTCGAACGTCGTCTTGAGCGCGAACATCATCGCGTCCACGCTCAGTTCGGCGGTACCCGACGGGTCGAGCGGGCTGCGGCCGCCCCACCTGGCGAGCGCGAACAGCACCGGTTCGAGGTCCCGGCCGCGCGGGGTCAGCTCGTACACCCGGGCGCTCGCCGGCGGCCCGAGTTCACGGTGCCGGACGATTCCGGACCCTTCCAGGTCACGCAGGCGCTGCGACAGGACGTTCTGGCTCATCCCGGCGAGGCCTCGGTGCAGCGCGGCGAACCTCTTCGGCCCGAGGAGCAGTTCACGGACGACCAGCAGCGCCCACCGTTCTCCCACGGCGTCGAGCGCCCGAGCGACACCGCACGGATCGGCGTACCTTCTGCGACCGGTCATACTAGGATAGTACGAATAACTCCTAAATTAGGAGCAAGGCAGCCGGGGCGGGCGACGGCGCTCCATGACCGCACAGGACGGTGAGCATGGCCACCTACGTACTGATCCCCGGAGCCGGCGGGCAGGCATGGTACTGGCACCGGCTCGTCCCGGAGCTGCGGGGACAAGGCCACGACGTCGTGGCCGTCGACCTCCCGGCCGGCGACGACTCGGCCGGTCTCCGCAGGTATGCCGACACGGTCGTCGAGGCGATCGGCGGTCGGACCGGCCTCATCCTCGTCGCGCAGTCCATGGGAGGCCTCACCGCCCCGCTCGTCTGCGACCGTATGCCGGTGGACCTGCTCGTCATGCTCAACGCCATGGCCCCGGTCCCCGGAGAGTCAGGCGGTGCCTGGTGGGAGAACACCGGCCAGGCGCAGGCCATGGCCGACCACGCGGCTCGCGAGGGGAGATCCGTCTCGGCGGAGTTCGATCCCAAGGAGGCCTTCTTCCATGACGTCCCGCCGGATGTGACGGCCGAGGCGTTCTCGCGGGAGGAGCCGCCGCAGTCGGCGACCCCGTTCGCGGAACCGTGGCCGCTCGACGCGTGGCCCGGCACCCCGACGGTGTTCCTGCAAGGACGAGACGACCGCTTCTTCCCTCTCGAGTTCCAGCGCCGGGTCGTCCGCGAACGCCTGGGCATCCCGGTCGACGACATGCCCGGCGGACACCTGGTCGCCCTCAGCCAACCCGAAGAACTAGCCGCACGCCTTGAGGTCTACAGGACCCGCACGACCTCCCGCTAGAGCTTCAGATCCCGGCCATCCGACCTCGAATTTCCGGTCGACGATCTAACGGGGCCCGTTCGGGGACGGTCCGTGCGGCGTGCCGGGAAGCCGGATCGTGACGCGGAGGCCTCCGGCGGGGCGAGGCGTGAGGTGGAGGGTCCCGTCGTGTGCTCGGACGATGCTGTGCACGATGGCCAGCCCGAGGCCGACGCCTGCGTGCTCGTCGGTGCGTATGCGTCGTGTTCCGCGCTGGAAAGGTTCCGTGAGGGTCGGTAGGAGTTCCGGGGGGAGCCGGTGGCCCGTGTTCTCGACCCGCAGCACGCTCGCATCGTGCTGCGACTCGGTGTGGACCGTTACGGTGCCGCCGGTGGGGATGTTGTGGACGATGGCGTTCTGGACGAGGTTGGTCACCATCCGCAGCAGCAGCGCCGCGGAGCCGAGGATCTGTGTTGTCTCGCCGGTGACGTCGAGTGCGATCTCGCGCTGTTCGGCGAGGGGAAGCAATGTCTCGGCGGCTTCTTCGGCGATGAGGGACAGGTCGACGGGCTCGCCGGTGAAGCTCTGGCGGTCGCCGCGACTGAGCAGCAGGAGGGCCTCGGTGAGGTCGATCGCCCGCGTGTTGACGGTGTGGAGGCGTTCGATGAGGTCGCTCCGGCCGTGTGTGGGGTCGTTGCGGGCGGCGTCGAGGAGTGTCTGCGAGACCGCCAGCGGGGTGCGCAGTTCGTGGGAGGCGTTGGCGGCGAACCGTTGCTGTTGGGTGACGTGGGATTCGAGTTGTTCGAGCATGGTGTCGAACACGTCGGCGAGTTCGCGGAATTCGTCTTCGCGGCCCTGCAGCCGGATTCGGTGGGACAGCGATCCGTTCGCGGTCTTCTGTGCCGCGTCCGCGATCCGGGTGAGGGGTGCGAGCATCCGGCCGGCGAGCATCCATCCTCCCAGGAGGCCGAACACCAGGAGGAAGGCCAGCGCCGTGGCCGCGGCGGGGGCGAAGCCGGTCAGGAGTTCGGCGCGGTCGGGCCCGGTGATGATGACCACGCCGTTGAACCGGTTCTTGTAGTGGTCGGGGTCGACATCGGGTAGCCAGCGCAGGACGAACACCCACACCACGGCCAGCAGGAGAGTGCCGGCGAGCAGGAGGAATCCGGCGTAGCTGAGGGTGAGTTTCAGCCGGGCGCTGAGGCCTGGGCGTCTATTCATCGGCACCGCCAGAGGGAACGGGGTCCCTGCCGGTGTCGATGCGGTAGCCGACGCCGGCCACCGTGGCGATCAGCCATGGTTCACCGAGTCGTTTGCGCAGGGCGGAGACGGTGATACGGACGGCGTTGGTGAACGGGTCGGCGTTGACGTCCCAGGCCCGCTCCAGTAGTTCCTCCGCGCTGACGACACCCCCCTCGGCGGCGACGAGGACTTCGAGCACGGCGAACTGCTTGCGGGTGAGCGCGACGTAGCGTCCGTCGCGGAAGACCTCCCGGCGGAAGGGGTCCAGCCGCAGGCCCGCGATCTCGCTGACCGGGGGGCGGGCGTGCGCGCGTCTGCGGTCCAGCGCCCTGAGCCGCATGACCAGCTCTCGAAGCTCGAACGGCTTGGTGAGGTAGTCGTCGGCGCCCAGTTCGAACCCGGAGGCCTTGTCGTCGATCCGGTCGGCGGCGGTCAGCATGAGGATCGGCACGCCGCTGCCCGAGGCGACGATCCGCCGGGCGATCTCATCGCCGGAGGGACCGGGAATGTCGCGGTCCAGGACCGCGAGGTCGTAGGGATTCACGGCGAGCAGTTCCAGAGCGGCGTCGCCGTCCCCGGCGATGTCGGCGGCGATCGCCTCCAGCCGGAGACCGTCACGCACGGCTTCGGCCAGGTAGGGCTCGTCCTCCACGATCAGCACACGCATACATGAAGCCTATGCAGCACGGCATATCGCCGGCATATGCGAACCCGGACGCGCCCCCGGCGCGGTGACGTGATCCTCCTCTGCCGTTCGGCGACGGCTCCCCGGCCTTCTCGGGCCCACCCGGTCATGGCCTCACGCTCGGGCCCCGGCCCGCGGGTCCGGGCACGACGGCAGAGTCGACCAGGCGCGCGACGAACCTGTCGTAGGGCAGCCCGGCCGCGGCGAACATTCTCGGTACCTGGGACTCGGCCGCCATTCCCGGCATGGTGTTGACTTCGTTGAGGACGGGTCCGTGGCCGGTGAGGAAGAAGTCGATGCGGGCGACACCGGCGCAGCCGAGCGCGTCGAACATCCGCAGCGCCGCCCCGGTCAGGGCGGCGCGGTCCGCGTCGCCGATGTCGGCGGGCACACAGAACCGGGCTGAACCGTCGTACTTCGACTGGGTGTCGAACAGGCCGTCGGCCTGGACCTCCAGCGGCGGCGACGCCCATCGACGGCCATCGGCCTCACGGATGACGGCCACATCGATCTCCCGCCCCGGGACGACGTCCTCGATCAGGATCCGGTCATCGAATCGCGCCGCACAGCGCAGCGCGTCGCGTAGCTGGGAGGCGTCCCGTGCCAGGGCGACACCGAAGCTCGATCCGGCCGAGGCCGGTTTCACCACCACATCGGTCTCGAACTCGATATCGGCGATCTCCGCCGCCGCCACCGTCCGGCCGGGAGCGGTGTGGATCCCGACGGCCTCCGCGACGAGCTTGGTCGCCCACTTGTCCATGCCGATGGCTCCGGCGCGCAGGCCCGAGCCGACCATCGGCGTGTGCGCCAGGGCGCACAACGCCGCGAGGGTCCCATCCTCGCCGGACGGGCCGTGGACCGCGGGGAAGACGACGTCGGCGCGCTCGATGACGCCCAGTGCCGCCGCCAGGGAACGACCGGCCCGCGCCCCGAGCGCATCCGCTCCCCGCCTCCACATCCCGTCGCGGCCGATGGTCAGCTCGTCAACGTCGAATCCACTGGACAGCAGCGCCCCCGCGACCGCTGTGGCAGTGGCCAGGGAGACGTCGTGCTCGGCGTTCTCCCCACCGCCGATCACCACGATTCGCCGCGTCACGCGGTGGTCCCTTTCACACGGTGCACGTGGTGCACCCCTCTCACCCGGTGCTCCTTCACGTAGTGCGCCCCTCTCACGCGGTGCTCCTTTTCACCCGCGAGCCGATGCCGGTGACGATGGTGTGCGGAATGGTCCCGGCCCAGCGGGCCCAGTCCCCGATGGTCGGGGTCGCGCCCCCATCCGGGCCGAACACGGTCGCGGACGTGCCGGCCGGGAAGGACGCGGCGCCGGTATCGATCACGATCTGGTCCATCGACACCCGCCCGGCGACCGGGAAGCGGCGCCCGCGGATCTCGACGCCGGCCCGGGGCGAGAGCTCTCGCGGGATCCCATCGGCGTATCCGACGGGAAGGACGCTCAGATGGGTGGCGCGCTCGGTGACATACGTGCCGGCGTAACCGACCGGCGTGCCGGCCGGGGCAGCCGTCGTGTGCACGATCGGCGCGGTCAGGCGGGACGCGCCGTGCATCTCCACGGTCCCGGAGGGATCGATGCCGACCAGTCCCGCTCCGACGCGGACCATGCAGAAATGCGTCGCCGGGTCGGTCAGCGCCCCCGACGTGGCGGCGAGATGAGCGAGCGGCGAACCGAGCCCGGCCGCCCGGACCGCCTGCTGCGCCTCGCGCATGCCGGCGACAGCCGGCGCGTTCGCCGCGGGGTCGGCCCGGTCGGCCAGCGCGAGATGCCCCATGACGCCCACGACGCGAACCCTCCGAGCCCGCTGACCACGCTGAGCGAGGCCGATCAGCTCGTCCCACTCCCCGCGGGGGCAGCCACCGCGGGACATTCCGGTGTCCACGTGCAGATGGACCCGCACCGTCGGCGCGGTTCGCGCAAGGAGCGCGCCGAGTTCGTCCACCGACCCGACCGCGACATCGGCCCTGGCGGCGGCCGCCGCCTCGGCGTCGATCCCGGAGGGGTGCAGCCAGGTGAGGATCGGCACCGCCAGCCCCGCGGCACGCAACGCGGAAGCCTCCGCGACACTCGTCGTCCCGAGCCACCCGGCACCGGCGGCGACGGCGGCCTTGGCGACCGTGGCGGCGCCGTGGCCGTAACCGTCGGCTTTGACGACGGCCATGATCGTGCTCGGTGTCCGCGCACGGACCTTGGCCACGTTCCCGGTCACGGCCACCGGCAGCGTCTGCAAGGCCGGCGGCCGGAGGGCACCTGACCGGCGCTGAAGCGTGACCGGCGCCCGGTTCACGCCTGCGTCCTCGGGTCCGCCGCCGGATCCGCGCCCATCGGCGGGCGATCGCCACCGGTGGTACCGGGGCGCCGTTCGCCGTGCCAGGGCTCATCGCCATGGACGCGGCACGGCCCGTACGCGGCGCCGCGCTCGGACGGCCGAGCCGCGGCGCCCGGATGCGGCAGCCGGACCGGCTCGGCCGTGCGGTATTCGAAGTGCCACCACTCGTTGCCGTAGACGCGGTAGAGCCCGTACCGCCCACCGTGCCGTTCGAGCCACCGCGCGCCCTCGGTCGGCCGGACGTCCAGCGCGAGCCCCCGCACGTGGCTGGACTCCTCCGGTGGCAGCGCCCGGCGCCGCGCCGCGGACACCGAGCCGGTGCGCCGCACCTCCGCGATGAAGATCCGGTGCTGTTCCGCCGCGTCGCGGTGCCCCGAGGTGAGGCCGATGAGCTGCCCGTCGCGCCAGAAGGCCTCGGCCCGCGCGTGCGTGAACGCCGCCAGCGTTTCCGGTGCCAGCCCGCGGAGGTCCTCGGCGGGGAAGCGCAGGCCCAGCGCCCATTGGCAGGCCAGGAAGCGGGCGCGGCCCGGTGCGCGGCAGAAGGCGATCGGCACCAGCAGCGCCGCGACGAGCCGGGTGACGGTCGCGAGGGTCGCCGGACTGGCGAGCGCGTTCCCGCGCCTACGACCGGCCGACGCCGACAGTGATGCTCTGTGGTTCATGCCTCCACTGAAAACGGACGGCCGTTGCGGCGGCGTATGCGGATTTCGATACGCCCGCGATACACCGAATCCGAATCCCCGGCATCAAGGGACCGGCGCAAGCCGACGGTGAGGAGCCCCCCGGGGGTCCGGGGGCTGCGCGGAGGTTCCGGTCTGGGCTTTGGACTCCGTCCGGGGCGGGTTCAGTTGGGTTTCGTGCGGCGGCGGTGGGCCTTCTGGCGGCAGGACGGGCTGCAGAAGCGGGCCGGGCGGCCGGTGGGGGCCGGGACCAGGGGCGTCGCGCAGACCGCGCACCGGGTTTCGTTACGCGACGCACTTTCGTTGCGTTTCGTTGCGGGACGGAGTGCGTCGCAGGCCAGGGCGGTCATGCGGCCGGGCCGGCCCAGAGGGCGGCGGAGGCGTTCCATGAGCATGCAGCCGACCATGAGTGTCCGGACCTCCTGGACGGTCACGTCAGGACGTACCGCACCGGCGTCCTGGGCTCGGCGGAGCAGGACATCGAGGGCGCGTGTGAATTCCTGGTCCTGGTTCTTGGTGTCGAAACCTCCCACGTCCACGGCGAGCGCGTCGCAGATGGCGTGGTTGGACATCGCGCGCTCGACGCTCGACATGAGGAAGCCGTAGAAGGCGTCCGCCGGGTCGTCCGCGTCCTGAAGGGCGTGCGCCTCCTCCACGATGCGGTCGATGCGGTCGGCGACCACGGCCTGGAACAAGGCCTCCTTGGTGGGGAAGTTGCGGTAGACCGTCCCGGCTCCGACGCCGGCGCGGCGGGCGATGTCGTCGAGCGGGACCAGGCGGCCGTCCGCGGCGAACGCCTCGAACGCGGCCTGGAGGATGCGGTCGCGGTTCCGGCGGGCGTCGGCGCGCTGCGGCTGGCCGCTCACGGGATCTCCTTCGTTGACAAACGGGTCGTGCGTTCCGGTACTGTCCTAAGCGGATTGTACGTTCCAAATATAGGAGGGCCGATGACGGCGGTGGACGAGGCGAGGAAGAGGCTCGGCCGGATCGGAGCCGGCCTCATGACGCCGATCGCTCCCGCGGATGAGTGGCGGCGCGCGGCCGGGCGTGTGGAGGAGGCCGGCTACGGCTCGATCTGGGTGAACGAGGCCATCGGGGGCCGGGAGGTGTTCACGCAGTTGAGCGTGCTGGCGTCCGCGACCGAGCGGATCGTCCTCGGATCGGCGATCGCGAACCTGTGGGCACGGCATCCCGCCACCATGCAGGGCGCGGCCTCGGTGCTGGCCGACGCCCATCCGGGACGGTTCGCGCTCGGGGTGGGCGTCAGCATGGGCGCGGTCGTCGAGCAGAGCGGGCAGAAGTGGACGAGCCCCATGGCCCGGACGCGCGAGTACCTCGACGGGATGGACGCCGCGGTGGACGCCGCGCCCGTACCCGAGGTGCCCTTCCCCCGGCTCCTGGCGGCGCTGGGGCCGAAGATGCAGGGCTTGGCTCGGGAGAAGGCCGACGGCGCCCTGCCCGCCATGATGCCCGTCGAGCACACCAGGTCCGCCAGGGAGCGGCTCGGCCCGGACAAGCTCCTCGTCGTCATGCAGACCGCGATCCTTGAGACGGACCCGGAGACGGCGCGCGGGATCGCACGGCAGACGCAGATACTCGGCATGCCCGGCTCGCCGTACACCCGATCGCTCCAGAGCCTGGGCTACGGGGACGCCGACCTGGCCGGCGGCGGATCGGACGAGGTCGTCGACGCCTGTTTCAACTGGGGCGACGAAACCGCCATCCGGACGAGGATCCAGGACCACCTCGACGCGGGCGCCGACCATGTGTGCGTCTCCGTGTTCACCCCGGACCTGGCATCGTCCGCCGACCAGTTCGAGCGCCTCGCACCCGCCCTCCTGTGAACATTCCAACCGCTGGTTGCCCGCGTTCCCTCCGGTCGTGACCGCCCCTGCCGCGTCCTGGGACGCCACTCGGTCGTGCGATGGCGCGAGCCCGCACGCGGGCGGGTCCCGCGGCGGGGGTCAGCGGGGGCGGACGAGGCCGGTCTCGTACGCGGCGATGACGAGCTGGGCCCGGTCGCGGGCGTGGAGTTTGGCGAGCAGGTGGCCGATGTGGGTCTTGACCGTGGCGGGGCTCAGGTGGAGGTGCTCGGCGAGTTCGGTGTTGGACAGGCCGCGGGCGATGAGGGCGAGGACCTCGCGCTCGCGGTCGGTGACGCCGTCCAGGCCGGGGGGCGGGGGCTGGACGGGCCCGGGGCGCCGGACGAACTCGGTGATCAGGCGCCGGGTCACGGAGGGCGCGAGCAGGGACTCGCCGGAGGCGACGACCTGGATCGCCGACAGCAGGTCGGCGGGCGGGGTGTCCTTGAGCAGGAAGCCGCTGGCCCCCGCCCGCAGCGCCGAGTAGACGTAGGAGTCCAGGTCGAAGGTCGTGAGGATCAGGACGCGGACGCCGGGGAGGTCGCGGCAGATCCGCCGGGTCGCCTCGATGCCGTCCATCTCGGGCATCCGGACGTCCATGAGGACGAGGTCGGGGCGTTCGCGTCCGGCCAGTTCGACGGCCTCGGCGCCGGTGCCGGCCTCGCCGACGGTGCGCAGGCCGGGCGCGGTGTCGATGAGGACGCGGAAGCTGCCGCGCAGCAGGGCCTGGTCGTCGGCGACGAGAACGCGCAGTTCCACGGGCTTCCTAGGGTTCGTACGGGAAGGCGGCCGAGACGGCGAAACCGCCTTCGGGACGAGGTCCGGCGGTGAAGTCGCCGCCGTACATCATGACGCGTTCCCGCATGCCGATGAGCCCGTGCCCGCCTCCTCCGGGAAGGACGCGCACGCCGGGGCCGTCGTCGGTGACGTCGATGCGCACGCGGAACCCGTCGGCCTGGAGGCGGACGAGGCAGCGGGCGGGGGCGGCATGCTTGACGACGTTGGTGACCGCCTCCTGGACGATGCGGTAGGCGGAGAGGGCGACGCCTTCGGGGAGTTCTCCTGTGTCCACCTCCAGGTCGACGTGGACGCCGGCCATGGCGGCCCGTTCGGCGAGTCCGGTCAGGTCGGCCAGGCCCGGGGACGGGGTGAGGGCGGTGTCGGCGCCGCCAGTCCGCAGCACGCCCAGGAGGTGGCGCATCTCGGCCAGGGAGCCGCGGCTCGTCGTCTCGATGACGCGGAGGGCGTCGAGGGCCTCCTGGGGGCGGGCCTCGGCGACGTGGACGGCGACGCCGGCCTTGACGGCGATCAGGCTCATGCTGTGCGCGACGACGTCGTGGAGTTCGCGGGCGATGCGGAGCCGTTCGTCCGAAACCGCCCGGTCGGCGAGCTGCCGGGCGGAGCGGGCCGTGTCCGCGCGGCGCTCGCGGACGACGCGGCCGAGGGCCCAGGACGCGCCGAGGACGGCGAGGCCGAGCAGCAGCCGTCCGGTGAATTCGGCCTGCCAGTTCACGGGGCCGGCGATCGCGCCGGCGAGGATGACGACGCCGCTGACCGCGCCGATCAGCGGCGTCGGTACCCAGCGGCGGCGGCCGCGGGTGATCGCGACGATGTAGAGGGCGAAGGCCGCGCCGGCGAAGGAGTCCCAGGGCAGGCCGAGGAGGAGCGTCAGGGTGGAGGCGCAAAGGACGGCGAGGAAGGCGGGGACGGGCCACAGGCGCCGGACCGCGAGCGGCAGCCCGGTCGCGGCGGCGAGCGGCACTGCGAGGGCCGCCGAGACGCCGGTGTCGTGGGGCAGGACCAGCAGACCGAGCGTGTAGAGGACCGCGGCCCCGGCGTCCAGCCCGATCAGGCGGCGCCGGCCGAGCCGTCTGAGGAGCGGGGAGCGCACCGCGGGATCTTCCACGTCATCGAAGGTAGCGGGCCGATCGGGGCGGGCGCCTCGTGCCGGCGGGCGTCATACCTGGGGCGGAGGCGTCGCGGTGGTCTCGGAGCACGGTCGCACGCGGGGCTCCCGACCGGGTTCCGATGTGCGGAGGGGCCGTCCCGTAGGACGGTCGACGCATGATCGAGGTACGTGAGCTGACCAAGCGCTACGGCGCGACGACCGCGGTGGACCGCCTGTCGTTCGCGGTGAGGCCGGGCGCGGTGACCGGGTTCCTCGGGCCGAACGGGGCCGGGAAGTCGACGACGATGCGCATCCTGCTGGGCCTGGACGCGGCGGCGTCCGGCGAGGCGCTGGTGAACGGGGGCCGGTACCCGGCGCTGCGGCGGCCGATGCGGGAGGTGGGGGCGTTGCTGGACGCGTCCGCCGTGCACGGGGGACGCCGGGCGTTCGACCATCTGGGCTGGCTGGCGCGCAGCAACGGGATCGCGGCACGGCGCGTGACGGAGGTCCTGGAGCAGGTGGGCCTGGCCGGGGTGGCGCGCAAGCGGGTCGGCGGGTTCTCGCTCGGGATGAGGCAGCGGCTCGGGATCGCGGGGGCGCTGCTGGGCGATCCGGGGGTGCTCATGTTCGACGAGCCGGTGAACGGGCTGGACCCGGACGGCGTCCGCTGGATCCGGGAGCTGACGCGGGCACTGGCCGCCGAGGGGCGGACCGTGCTGGTCTCCAGCCATCTGATGAGCGAGATGGAGCTGACCGCCGACCGGTTGATCATCATCGGGCGGGGGCGGCTGATCGCCGACACGTCGGTGCGGGAGCTGGCGGACCGGTTCGAACGCGGGATCCTCGTCCGTTCCCCGCGTCCGGCCGACCTGACCGCGGTGCTCGCCGCGGCGGGAGGCGGTGTCGAGTGCGTGCCCGGCGGCACCCTGGTGGTCACCGGGCTGGATGTCGCCGCCATCGGCGACATGGCCGCGGAGAAGGGCATCCCGCTGTACGGGGTGACGCCGCGGAGCGCCTCGCTGGAGGACGCCTACATGGAGCTGACCGCCGGCAGCGCCGAGTTCGGGGCGCGCCCAGAGCAAGCAGGCCGGCTCGCTCGGGAAGGCGGGATGTGGTGACCGACGCGCTCGCGGCCGAATGGTGGAAGCTGCGCTCGGTCCGCTCGACCTACTGGGTTCTCGCGGCGACGGCCGCGTTCGTCCTGGTCGTCCTGCTGCTGGCGTTCCAGATGGCCCACGTATGGGACGGTCTGTCCGACGAGCGCCGCGAGGACCTGCTGCTGCGCCCGCTGCAGGAGCTCGGCGGGTGGGGCGCGGGGCTCTGCCTGGGGGTGCTCGGCGTCCTGTCCGTCACGTCCGAGTACCGCACCGGCATGATCCGGACCACGTTCGCGGTGCTCCCCCGCCGCCGGACGGTCCTCGCGGCCAAGGCGGCGGTGATCGGGACGGTCGCCCTCGTCGCGGGGGAGGTCGTGACGATCGGCTCGTTCCTCGGGACGCGGCTCGTGGTCGGCGACCGGGCGTTCCCGGATCAGGGCACGTCCATCGCGCAGGAGTTGCCGAGCTTCGCCATCTCAGGGACGTCGGTGCCGATGTTCGCGCTGCTCGGCCTGGCGCTGGGCGTGCTGCTGCGGTCGACGGCCGGGGCGCTCGTCTCGGTCGTCTTCCTGTGGCACATCCTGCCGTTGCTGGTCTTCCAGCTGCCGGAGCCGTGGAGCGAGCGGATCGGGTCGGTGGTGCCCGGGGCTCTGCCCGCCCAGGCCGCAGGGCTCGGTGCGGACGATTCCGTCTACGGCGATCTGCTGTCGCCGGGCGCGGCGGCGGCCATGATGGCGGCGTACGCGCTCGTACCGCTGGGGTTCGCCGCGTTCGCGCTCACTCGCCGGGACGCCTGACCGGGCCCCGGGGGACGAGCGGCGGCGTCCCCGTGCGGGGCGCCGCCGTTCGACCATGCGCGGCTCGTTCTCAGCTCGCCCGGAGTGAGGACGTCCGGATCGCCAGACGCTCGCGGAGCATGTCGATGGCCTCGTCGATGCGCGGTGCGGCGGCCTGGGCGCGCACGCGGCGGCCGTCGATGTCGGCGACGGCCTGGGCCAGCGCCGGGCGCGGCAGCGACGCGTCGGCCACGACGCTCAGCGTGACCTGGACGGAGGTGACGCCCTCGGCGCCCTTCAGCGCGGTCCGGACGGCGCGTTCCGCCGCCGAGCGCTCGTGCGCCGTGACATCACCCGAGGTCAGGAACCGGACCTCTGGTCGTTCCCGTGTCGCGTTCATGACTCCCCCATACATGGTGTGGCGGTCGCCCCTCGTGAGCGGTGGGGCCCGATCGCTTCTCTCACCACTCAACGCCGGACGCATCCCAGACCACACCCGCGCCGGACGAGAGCTTCATCACGCGGCCGGAATCCGCGCGGCCGGGGGGCGGGGCGCTCTGGCATGATCTGCGCGGCGGCATGTCCCGGAAATTCACCGAAATGGAGGACGGTCGTTGTGCGAGCGTCACACGACGGTCGCGCGGAATGACCGGTCGGGATTGGTCGTCCGAACCGCTGGAGAAGACCGGGCAATTCATACGCCAACGGTGCCCCAGGCACCACGGAAATGACCGCCCGGCCAGTGTCGGGTGTCACCGCAGTGCCACGTTCCGCAGCGGTCCGGCCACCGACCGCACTGGTCACAGGCCGTACGCACCGGCCCTGGGGCAGGTCCTCGCGTGCGTTCACCTCGGTACCGCACGATTCCAGGCGGATGGGTTTTTCATACTTCCCAAAAACCCGTCGGCATCCTCTAACATAGGGCGGTGCCGACTCACCCCCGAGCAGACCCGTCGACTGGCTGGTGACCCCTTGTCCCAGGATTCAGCTGCCCCAACACCTCCGTCCGAAGGTGATCCGGCCGGACGGCTGATCGATTATCCCCGCCGCGGCGGACCGACCGTCCTGCGCATTCTGCTCGGCGCACAACTGCGCCGCCTCCGGGAGGAATGCGGGATCTCCACCGAGCAGGCGGGCTACGAGATCCGCGGCTCGCATTCCAAAATCAGCAGGATGGAACTCGGCCGGGTCGGATTCAAGGAACGCGACGTCGCCGACCTGCTCACCCTGTACGGCGTCGCCGGCCCCGCCGAGCGCGCACCGCTGCTGGAGCTGGCCAGGGAGGCCAACACCCCCGGATGGTGGCACCGGTACGGGGATGTCCTCCCCAGCTGGTTCGAGGTGTATCTCGGCTTGGAGGAGGCGGCCTCGCTCCTGCGCACCTACGAGCTGCAGTTCGTCCCCGGGCTGCTGCAGACCGAGGACTACGCGCGCGCCGTCGTCCGGCTCGGATTCTCCGACGCGGCCGAGGACGAGGTCGAGCGGCGGGTGCAGCTCCGCACGATCCGGCAGGAGCGGTTCACCTCGCCGGGCGCGCCGACCTTGTGGGCCGTCGTGGACGAGGCGGTCGTCCGCCGTCCGCTCGGCGGCCGCGACGTCATGCGGCGCCAGATCGAGCACCTGATCGAGGCGTCCGAGCTGCCCAACGTCACCCTGCAGATCGTGCCGTTCGGCGCGGGCGGGCACGCCGCGGCGGGCGGCCCCTTCACCATCCTGCGGTTCGCCGAGCCCGGCCTGTCCGACGTCGTCTACCTGGAGCAGCTCACCAGCGCGCTCTACCTCGACAAGCCGACGGACGTCGATACCTACATGCGCGCCATGAACAACCTCTGCATCACCGCAGCGCGCCCCGACGACACCCCGAACCAGCTCACCCGGATCCTCAACGACCTCTGACCCGCGACCCGGTCTCACGGTCTAGGAGCCGGGACCGTCGAGGACGCGCTGGTCGCGGCTGCGGCTTCCGCCGCGGAACTCGGCCACGACCTCGCCGTCCACGGCCTCGCCCTCCGCGGCACGGCGGCCCTCCACGACACGGCGCACCGTCACGTCGTAGATCCCGCTGCGGCCGTAGCGGGTGCGTTCCACGGCGGCCGCCTCCAGGACGTCCCCGGTGCGGGCCGGCGCGACGAAGACGACGTCGGCGGACGCCGCGACCGTCACGGCGTCATGGGTGTTGCACGCGTAGGCGAACGCGGAGTCGGCCAGAAGGAACACGTAGCCGCCGTGGGCGATGCCGTGGCCGTTCACCATGGTGTCGCCGATCGTCATCCGCAGCCGTGCCGTTCCAGGCGCGATCTCGGTGATCCGCATCCCGAGGTCCTGCGCCACCTTGTCCCGTGCGTACATGGTCTCGGCGCATCGCCGCGCCACCTCAGCCGCGTCGTCCACCCGCCCAGGGTATTGAACGTCCGGAATCAGAGGCGATCGGCGGGGAAGGGCATGCATGGTTCGGAGGTTATGGAGACGGCCGCGCCGGGACGGTGCGGCCGGTGCTGAGCCTGGACGAAGGAGAGGGCCATGCTGTTCGGTAAGGAGCACGTCGCGCGGTACCAGGAGACCGACGGCGAAGTAGGGCACGACTGGCAGGGAACCGTCACCCTGCTGCTGACCACGACCGGGCGCCGCAGCGGGAAGGAGCGCACGACACCGCTCATCTACCAGCCCGAAGGCGACGCGTACGTGATCGTGGCGTCCTTGGGCGGCGCGGACGACAACCCCCTCTGGTACGAGAACCTCCGGGCGAACCCGGAGGTGAAGGTCCAGGTGAAGGGAGACAAGTTCACCGCGCGGGCACGCACCGCGACGCCCGAGGAGAAGCCCGCGCTGTGGCGGAAGATGGCCGCCGTCTGGCCCGCGTACGACGAGTACCAGCAGAAGACGACCCGGAACATTCCCGTGGTCGTGCTCGAACGCGCCTGAGCCGCGCCGTTCCCTTTCGCGGGACGGGCGGGACGTGTAGCGTCGCCGTAGAACATTCATTCGACCACCCGCCGTCCGACGCAGCCGAGGTGCCGAGGTGCCGACGTCACACAGCGCTGACACCGAGACCGGTGCCGGCAGCGAACCGCCGCCGCGGCTGCTGAGGCGCTGGGAGATCGGCGCACCGGACGGCGCGGGCCCGCTCGATGCCGGGCCCGGCCGCCGGTGCTGGCGCGTCGACACGGCCGGCGGCGCGTACTTCCTGAAGGAGTACGCCGAACCCGACCGGCGCCGCCTGCTGTTCCAGCACGCCGTGACCACCGCGCTGGACGAGGCCGGTCTCCCGGTCCTCGCGCCGGTGCCGGCGCGTGGCGGCCGGACGCTGGTCACCGCCGCGGGACGCGGCTACGCCCTGTACCCGTGGGTCGGCGGCCGGGGCCGCGGTGGGCTGGAGTTGACGTTCGTCCAGTGCGAGGGCCTCGGCGAGCTGCTCGGGCGGCTGCACGCGGCGCTCGACGGGCTGACGCCGCCGGTGCAGCAGAGCCTGCTGGTGCCGACGCCGCGCGCCGCGGACGCGGCGGCCGCCGTCGACGCGATGCTCCAGGACGTTCCGGACGGCGGCGGAACCGACTTCGACGCGCTGACCGGGCGCCGGCTGCGGGAGCGGCGCGGGCTGCTGACCGAGTTCGCCGACCATCAGCCGCCGGAGATCGAGGTGAGCACGGTCGGCCATCTGCACGGCTCGTTCCACGCGGGGCACCTGCGTTACGGCGGCTCCGGCAACGTGACCGCCGTCCTCGGCTGGAACGGGCTGGCGACCGGCCCGGTCGCCGGGGAGGTCGTGCGGGCGGCGGCGCGGCTGTTCGCGTGCGAGGACGAGCGCGGGCTCGACCTCGACCGGGTCCAGGCGTTCGTGCGCGGCCACCGGTCGGCGTTCCCGCTGGACGCGGGGCAGATCCAGTCGGCGGTGCACCGCGAGTGGTGGGAGCGGCTCTGCGACGTCGCACCGCTGCGGAACCGGTATCTGGGAGAGGACGGAGCCGGCGAGCGCGGTTCGGCCGCCCTGGTGAACTGGTGGTCGGCCCAGCTGGACGGCACCCTGGACGCGTTCGCGGCCCCCTACGGCGCCGTGTACGCGGACGCGCCGGGCGACAGTCCCGCCTACGGCTGACCTCGCACGTTCCGTGCGTTCCCGGGTAGGTACAGCGGCGCCGATCACCACGTGACCGGCGTCCCGCACCAGGCCGTCGTAAACGAATCGGAGGGGGAATCATGACATCGGCCGCGATGCTCGGCACGGGGATCATGGGGGCGGCGATGGCCCGCACCCTGCTCAGGGAAGGTCACCGGGTCACGGTGTGGAACCGCACCCGGTCACGCGCGGAACCGCTCGCGGCCGACGGCGCGGCCGTGGCCGGCTCCCCCGCCGAGGCCGCCGCCGGGGCCGAGGTGGTCATCACGATGCTGGACGGCGGCGAGACGGCCCTGTCTGTCATGAGGGACGCGTCGCCGTCCCTGCGGCCGGGGCAGGTCTGGGCGCAGATGGGCACGGTCGGCGTCGAGTCCGTGCCCCGGCTCGCCGCTTTCGCCGCCGAGCAGGGGCTCACGTTCGTCGACGCGCCCGTCCAGGGGACGAAGCAGCCCGCCGAGCGGGGGAGGCTCGTGGTCCTCGCGGCCGGGCCGCGGAACGCGCGGACCGTCCTGGAGCCGGTCTTCGACGCGGTCGGCAGCCGGACGGTGTGGCTGGACGAGGACGGAGCGAGCGGCGCGGGCACCCGCCTCAAGCTCGCGGCGGTGAGCTACGCCATCTCGCTCACCGCCGTCGTCGCCGAGTCGGTCGCGCTGACCGAGGGCCTCGGGCTCGACCCCGCCCTGCTCGGCGAGGTCCTGACCGGCGGCCCGCTCGACAGCGCCTACCTGCAGGTCAAGATGAAGGCGATGCTCGCCGGGGACTTCGAGCCGAGCTTCGCCGTCCGCAACGCGGAGAAGAACACCCGGCTGATCCACGAGTCGGCCGAGTCGGCGGGCATCCGCGTCGACGTGAACGACGCGGCGGGCGCCCGGTTCCGCCGCGTCATCGACCAGGGACACGGCGACGAGGACATGGCCGCCACCTACCGCGCGAGCTTCTCCACCTGACCCTCGCCGGGACGCCGGACGCCCCTGGGAGGTCACAAAACTGGAAAACACTGGAACTGTCCGGAAGTACCTGTACTGTCTGCCGCATGTCCCGGTCCCCCGGCGTCCCGACCCCCGACGAGCTGGAGACGCGCATCACCGAGCTGCGCGCCGCCGTCCGGCGGGCGGTTTCGTCCGGTGACCGGCGGGAGGCCCGCGAGCTGCGCGCCGAGTTGCGCGGAACCGAGCAGGCCTGGGACGACGCCGTCCTCGGTGACGGCGGCGCCACCGGCGGCCGTGAAGCCACCGCCGCCGGCGGCCGTGAAGCCGGGGGACGCGAGCGCGGAGAGCAGCGCGGGCTGCTGCCCGTCCGCGACCAGGTCCACCAGGCGCTCACGCTGCTCGGCGCACCGGCCGCGCCCAAGCTGATCGGGTCGGTGTACGCCGCGTTCTTCCCCGGCGCGATCCCGGGGAGCCGGCTGACGAGCCTGCGCCGCGACGAGGAACGCTCCTTCCGGACCGCCCCGTACGCGCGCCCCTACTACCTGTGCGCCGCGCTGACCGCCGATCTGCTCGCGCCGGCCCGCGGGCTGCTCACCGTGAGCACCTGGCCGCTGGAGCAGCGGATCGTGGGCCCGCTGAGCCCGCGGACCGACTTCCTGACGTCCGCGTGCCGGCTGGCCGAACAGGCGGGCCGCGGCGACCCGCAGCCCGACGTGCAGCGGCTCCTGTGGCGTTTCGCGTCCAACATTCCGGGGGCGGTCGCCGGTACGGTCGGTACCGTCGATCCGGCCGTGCTCGCCGAGGCGGCCCGGGCGGAACTGGACGTGCACCGGGAGACCGACCGGCGCGGGCGCGCGTCCGCCGCCGGGCGCGCCAGGACACAGCTCGACGACGCGGAACTGCTGTTCGGCAGCCGGCTCCGGGCCCTGCGAGACACCGGACGGCGACCCGCCGGCATTGGAGAGACGGACAGATGACCGAGACCGCGCCGGACCTGGACCGGCTGCGCGGCGGCGCTCCCCCGCGCAATCACGACGCCCGCACGATCGCCGCGCTGACGTCCAATCCCGGCTGCGCCCGCCGCGGGGTGATGGACGCGGCGGGCGTCGACAAGGACGCGGTGGCGCGGGAGCTGGGGTTCCCCGCCCCGTTCGGGCAGTCGCAGTTCGCGATCACGCGCGGGAACGCGTTCGAGGCGCAGGTGAAGGCGGACGGGTGCGCGGAGCTGCTGACGCTGCTGCGCGAGCGCCTCGGCCTCGACGTCCCCGAGGTCGCCTACGACGACCTGGAGGTCGTCGCGGGCAACGAGGGCCGGGAGCTGCGGCATTCGCGGACGCGCCGGCTGGTCGCCCGCGCGCTGGAGACCGGTGACGGCACGCTGTTCGACCACCCGCTGCTGCGGCTCGACATCGCCGGGACGCTCGCCTACCTGGAACCGGACGTGATCGCGTTCCAGCTCGCGGGCCGGCTGCACGTCATCGAGATCAAGTCGTTCGCCGTGGTGGACGGGCAGGCCGAGCCCGAGCAGGTCGCCGCGGCTGCACGGCAGTCGGCGGTGTACGTGCTGGCGCTGCGCCGGCTGGTCGCCGAGCTGGGGCACGATCCCGGACGCGTGTCGCACGAGGTGTTCCTCGTCTGCCCGGAGAACTTCTCCAACCGGCCGACTGCGACGCCGCTGGACGTGCGGCCGCAGCTCGCCGTGCTGGAGCGCCAGCTCGCCCGCCTCACCCGCATCGACGAGATCCTGGCTGCGCTGCCCGGCGACCTGACGTTCGAGCCCGGAGAGGGGCTCGCCGAGTCGGTCCGCACGGTCGAGGCACGGTACGCGCCCGAGTGCATGTCGGGCTGCGAGATGGCGCTGTTCTGCCGGGACGAGGCGCGCGCGTGCGGCTCGACCGGTGCGCTCGGCCGGTCCGTCCGCGACGACCTCGGCGGCGTCGACAGCGTCGGGACGGCGCTCGCGCTGGCGGACGGGTCGCTCACCCCGTCCGACGACCTGGCGGAGACGGCCGCACAGCTGCGCGCCGCGGCCCGCCTCCGCGCCGAGGCACTGGGGGGAGTCGCGTGATCGGTACATGAGTGCGCTGTCGTCGCTCGCGCGGCTGGAGGCGGCGGCCGCGGGGGTCGCGCGTCCGCTGGCCACGGTGCGGCACTGCCATGTGCCGGACGCGCCGCTGGTGCTCGTCCCGTTGCGGCTGGCCGGTGAGGCCGCCGCGCCGCTGGCCGCGATGATCGGGAGCGCGCCGGAGGACGCGACGCTGCTGGTGGTGCCGCAGCCGCGCAACCGGGACCTGCGGTTCGCGTTCGCGGCCGATCTCGCCAAGCTCGTCCTGAACCACATTGAGACGAGCCGGGGCGCGGTGGAGGAGCTGCCGCCCGGCAAGGAGGGCGAGGAGCGGATCCGGTACGAGGACGCGCCGCAGCTGCTCGTCCCGAACCGGGGCGGTGTCGCGTTCCTGCGGATGATGGGGCGGTCGACGCGGTTCCGCAGCACGGAGGGGCCGTACGCGGTGGACCCGGCGGTGCCGGTGCTCGGCCGGTGGCTGACGTGGTTCGCCGACCGCTACGACCATCCCGGGTCGTCGCTGCTCGGCGCCATGACGGAGCTGCTCCGGCTGCACTGGGCGACGGGCCAGAGCTCGCTGGAGGACGGCAACCTCGCGGCCCTGATGGGCTGGATCGACCCGCCCGGCGGGCTCGACGGCCCGGCCGCGGCGGCGCGTGCCGAGGATCCGGTGGCGTGCCCGCCGGCGGGACCGGCGACGGATCCGACGTTCGACAACGAGATCCTCGCCCCGGCGATCGCCGCCTTCGACCGGGCGGGGCCCGGCTCCCGCGCCGAGGAGCGGCTGCGCGTCGCGGTCGCGAGCCAGCTCACCCCGACCTGGGACCTGATGTGGCGGGCCGCCGGGCTGCTGCGGGCGCTGCCCGAGGGCGCGAGCGTGCCGAAGCGCTGGGAGCGTGACCGCGACGCGTTCACGTACTACCACCAGACGTTCGGCGAGGCCTATCCGCAGGCGCGCCGCGACCCGCCCGTCCGCGCGGCGCGGCGGCTGCACGACCTCGAACGCGCCCAGGACGCCTACGACGCGCAGCGGGCGTTCGACGACCCCCTCGTCATGGCCGAGCACCGGCTCGCGGGCCAGGCGTTCGGCGGGGTGGTCACCGACTGCGACCCGGCCCGGCTGGACGAGACGGGCAAGCGGCCGAAGCTCCGCCCGCACCTGCGGGTCGGGACGCGGGACCCGCTGCGGCTCGACGCCGGGACGACCGTGTGCAGCGCGGCGCGCCCGGCGCTCAAGGGAAGGATCGTGGAGATCGCCGACGGCGCCGTGCTCCTGGAGCTGACCGGCGGGATGGGCCGCAAGCTGACGCCCGAGCCCGGCGTCGTCCCCGAGGTGGGCGACCGGGTGTGCTTCACGTCGCTGACCGACGGCGCGTTCGGCGCGGCGAAGTTCCCCGACCGGGAGGACACGCCGTGGACGCACGGCGGGCCGCCCGGAGAGTACGTACCGACGAACGAGGACGCCGAAGAGGAATGGTCGTGACCGAGACCGCGGGCCGCCGCCTGACGCCGGTGACGGCGGACGATCTGGACCCCTCCGAAGCGGCGGCGCGGGTCGTCGACGGCGTGCTGGCCGATCTCGGCGGCGGGCACCGAGGCGTGGTGGTCGACTCCCCGCCGGGCGCCGGGAAGTCCACCCTCGTCGTCCGCGCGGCCGCCCACCTGGCCGCGGCGGGCGAGCGCCTGATGATCGTGGCGCAGACGAACGAGCAGGTCGACGACCTCATCGAGCGCATCGCCGGCAAGCACCCGGAGGTCACGCTCGGGCGGCTGTCGGCGTCGGGGTACGTCCCGTCCGACCGCGTCGCGGCGTATCCGGCGGTACGGGTCGCGCAGAAGGCCGGCGACCTCGCCGAGCACACCATCGTGATCGCCACCGCGGCCAAGTGGGCGACGCTTTCGGACGGGTCGTGGCCGTGGGCGATCGTGGACGAGGCGTACCAGATGCGCTCGGACATGCTGCTGCGCATCGCCGGCCGTTTCCAGCGGGCCCTGTTCGTGGGCGACCCCGGGCAGCTCGACCCGTTCTCCACGGTCGAGGTCGAGCGCTGGGCGGGCCTGGCGTGGGACCCGATGCGCAGCGCCGTGTCGGTGCTGCTGGCGCACAACCCGGACCTGCCCGTCCACCGGCTCCCCGTGTCGTGGCGGCTGCCCGCGTCGGCCGCGCCGGTCGTGTCGGAGGCGTTCTACCCGTTCACCGGGTTCCGCGCCGGGACGGGCCCCGGCGACCGGCGGCTGGAGTTCGGGGCACGCGGCATGGGCACCACCTACGACCAGGCGCTCGAAGAGGCCGCGGCCACCGGCTGGGGCCTCTACGAACTGCCCGCCCGGCACACGCTGCGCACCGACGCCGAGGCCGTCCAGGCGACGGCGGCGCTCGCCGTCCGGCTCCTCCAGCGCGGGCCCGTCGCGCACTCGGAGCTGGGGTCGAGCCCCGTCGACGCGGCGCGCGTCGCGGTCGGCGCGGCCCACCGCGACCAGGTCACGGCGATCCGCGCGGCGCTCGGCCCGCACGGCGACGGCATCACCGTCGACACCGCCAACCGGCTCCAGGGCCGCGAGTACGACGTGACGGTCATGCTGCACCCCCTGTCGGGGCGCCGCGACGCCACGGCCTTCCACCTGGAGTCGGGGCGCCTGTGCGTGCTGGCGTCCCGGCACCGGCACGCGTGCGTCGTGGTGGCGCGGGCGGGCATCCCCGAGCTGCTGGACGCGCACCCGTCCGCCGAGCCGGTGCATCTGGGCGTGCCGGTGAAGTTCCCCGACGGCTGGGAGGCCAACCAGTCCGTCCTCGCCCACCTGTCCCGCCACCGCGTCCCGGCGGGCTAGGCCGGCCCCGCGGTCGCGGCCCAGCGGCCGTGCCGCCGGGTGATCGTGATCGGATGGCCGAAGCACTCGCTCACCAGCTCGGTCGTGAGGACCTCGCCCGCCGGTCCGGACGCGAGCACCCCGCCGTCCCGCAGCAGCAGCGCGTGGCCGGTGGTGGCGGGCAGTTCCTCCAGGTGGTGCGTGACGCTGCCGGGATCACCGGGACGGCGGCGTCGAGAAGATCTTCAACATATCCGAGATCGCGCCGCCCGGTACGAGGGAGCCCCTCGGACGGATACGGTGAGAGCCGGTGCCTCAGCGATCAGGGGAGGGACATGGAGGACATCGGCTTCATGTGCGCTCGCTGCGGTGGCGAAGTGCACGACGTCACGCACAACCGCGAGGGCTCCCTCGACGGCGTGGGCTACCGCCACAACCGGCGGGTGGAACCGTGGGACCACGAGCTGGAACTCGCCGTCGGTGAACCCGTCCCGCAGGACCCCGGCTGCGACTTCTGCGGCGCCTCCGGGCCGAGCTGGCTCTACTACCCCACGCTGGACCCCGAGGACACCGACATGTTCGAGGTCGAGCTGGACACCACGCACCTGTCGGACGACGACACCGCCGTCGCCGTCCTCAACATGCTCTACCCCTGGTACGCGTGCGACACGTGCTCGGTCCTCGTCGCCGACCGCAACGTCGACGTCCTCATCGACCGCGCCCTCGACCGCACCCCGGTCCTCGAAGACGGCCCCGTGGACGAGGAGACCGTCCGCGCACGCCTCCAGGGCTCCCTCTCGGTCTTCTTCACCACCCGGCCGGGCCGCCCCCAGCCCTCTCGCGCTGTGTAGTTTGTAGTTCCCTTGGCGTCGGGCCCTGGGGGCCCTCCTTCGGCGGGAACTACTGTGCGATCGCTGCATCGCTCCGGCTCGCCTTGCGGCTCGCTGCGCGATCAGGTTTCTCGCAGGCTCGAAACCTGCCTTCGGACGCGATCGCGACGGTCTTGGTTGTTGCGGGGTTGCGGTGGAGGCCGAGGTTTGTTGCGAACCGTGCCGTCGCTCCGGTGATCAGGGGCGGCCTTCGGACGTGATCGTGACGGTTGGGCCGTTGTGCGGGCGGTGTTGTGCCTGTGTGGCGAGGGGGCGG